>JAPLTZ010000303.1:0-2334 GCA_026397895.1 Verrucomicrobiota bacterium
GGCCGAATCATGCAACCGCACCGTCGCGACCCGCTAGGGTGTAGTGGGCGAGTTTCAGCGGAGTGTTGGCAGCGTAGTGGCGAATTGTGATTCCATCCGCCGCTGTGCTGACAAATCCACTGACAGTGGCCGTCCAACTGGCAAGCAAACCCTATTAAACAAAGGGTTTTATTAAACTCGTTACAGATGGGCACAGATGAAACACAGATTTTGATTACAAAAAGTTTTATCTGTGTTTCATCTGTGTAAATCTGTGGCTGGAAAAATTTAGAACATGAGCAAAACAATTCTCGAAATCAAAAACCTCCACGCCGGCGTGGAGGGCAAACAAATCCTCAAAGGCGTCAGCCTCACCATCAAGGCGGGCGAAGTCCACGCGGTCATGGGGCCGAACGGCTCCGGCAAAAGCACGCTGGCCGCCGTCCTCGCGGGCCGCGACGGCTACGAAGTGTCCGCCGGCGAGGTGATCTACAACGGCAAGGACCTGCTCGACCTCGACCCCGAGGAGCGCGCGCGCGAAGGCGTGTTCCTCGCGTTCCAGTATCCCGTCGAGATTCCCGGCGTGAACAGCACCTACTTCCTCAAAGCCGCGCTCAACGAAGTCCGCAAGCACCACGGCCTGCCTGAGTTGGACGCCATGGAGTTCCTCACGCTCGTGCGGGAGAAGATGAAACTGCTGGAGCTGAAGGACGACCTGCTCAAGCGCTCCGTCAACGAAGGCTTCTCCGGCGGCGAAAAGAAGCGCGCCGAGATTTTCCAGATGGCCGTGCTCGAACCCAAGCTAGCCATCCTCGACGAAACCGATTCCGGGCTGGACATTGACGCGCTCAAGGTCGTCAGCAACGGCGTGAACAAGCTTAAGCGCGACGACAACGCCCAGCTCGTCATCACGCACTACCAGCGGCTGCTGAACCTCATCGTGCCCGACTTCGTCCACGTCCTCGTGGACGGCCGCATCGTGAAATCCGGCGGCAAGGAACTCGCGCTCGAACTCGAAGCCAAGGGCTACGAGTGGATTCTGAAAGGCTAGTCCGCCGTCCGGCAAGCCAGCGGTCATTTCCGGGGCGGGTATTCTCTGCGACGACCCGTTCCGGCTGGCGGACAACCTTGGTCGCTGCCTTGGCGACCGCGGTTGCTTGGCAAACGACCGTGGTTGTCGGAGGAAAAGGACGGGTATTCAGGCCAACGACCGAGGTCGTCAGGCCGACGACCTGGGTATTTTGACGAAATACCCCGGTAGTTTGCGAAACTACCGGGGTTGTTGACCGGGCGGACGGCTGTTTTTGAGGATTCCGGCGGTTTTCCCCCTGTTTTGGGCCGTTTTACTTGGCCGGAGGCGTGGGCGCGGGCTTGCCGCCGGGGTTTTGGTTGCCGATGAGGTCAGCGCGGAGGCTGCGGAGTTTCACGGGCAATTCGTGGTTCTTGCCCAGCAGACCTTCCACCAGACTGACGGTGCTGCTGGCCAGCGTGTAGAATTGGTCACGCACCATCTGTTCGTTTTTGATGGCATCGCTGGCGGCTTTTTCGGCGGCTTTGCGGAGCTTGCCGGCGCTCTCGATGAGTTCGCCCGCGCCGGTGAGTTGCGTCACGCGGCTGGCGGGGTCAAACCCCTTGGCGGTGAGTTCGGCGGTGTAGGGCGTGAGCGCATCGCCCACCTTGCCAATGTAGCTGTCTTTCAATGGATCATTCAGATCGGCCATATTTTTCTTCTTTCGGTTGTTGTTTGTTTGTTTGATTCGCGAATTTTCGGTCGCGACGTTTGTTTTGGTTTTACCGTGGGAAGGACGACCCAAAAAAGCATCGTCCCTCTACTATGAATACGGTTGAAAAAACCGAATCTTTCAAAAAATCTTCAAAAACATGAAAATATTTTTTGGAGCAGGGTAAGAAAACGCTTGTCAGGGTCTGATTCGGGGCGTAGAAACGCCCTGTCAGTCAGTTATCTCGGGTTTAAACAAATGTAAAACAAACCAAAAACAAATCTGCGTAGCTTTGGCTACTGGCTCATCAGAAAACCGCGAATTTTCACTACAAGGCCATTCCAAGCACGCGCCACTCGGCGCGGCTTGGCGTGCTTCTTGTAAAGGCGCTTCGCGGTGCCTCTGATGAGGGTGCGTTAAGTCCGCGCCCTTTTAGTTCGGTAGGCAGAGGGCAGCAATCAAAAGGGAATTATGAAAAAACTCTGCGGCATGGTCGGGATTCTTCAACTGGTCGGAATTTCCGTCTTCAGTCAGGTTCTGCACGCCCGAATGACGGTGGTGACGAGTGCGGGCTTTGCCGCAAGCGCGGCGCAAATCCAGCCGGTGGAACTGCCGGCAGAAGAAGCGGAGTTGG
>JAPLTZ010000303.1:2343-9141 GCA_026397895.1 Verrucomicrobiota bacterium
GAGTTGGTGCCGGAGGCTTTGCGCGCCATGCCGCTGTATCCGGCGGAGGCGGTGCCGTTCTCCGGCAACTTCTATTCGCTGCAACACACCAACTGGCCGCCGTTGCCGGGCAACATGCACCAGCTTCCGTGTTGGTTTTTAGGCGACAACTTCTTTTTGATTGATGACGTGTCCGTGGATTATGTGGCCTTGGAGCAAGAAGCCAAAAGACAAGAAGAAGTGGCAGCACCCAAAACAAAAAAGAGCTTGCGGACAAGCAGCCTTGCCAGCAGCTATGCCTACGGCAATCCGGTTTATTTGACCAATCTGGCGGTGTCCTCCAGCGGGTATCAGCCTATGACAACAAGTTTCAGCATTGCGGGCGGAACCAATTTCGTGCCTTACGACATTTTGATGACCACCAATTTGTCCGGCATGGTTTCAGACTGGAACTGGCTGGGCATCGGCTACACTTCCAATAATTACGCCTTCACCAGTCAGCCGACAAACATGGCGTTCTACCGGCTGGCGAAACCATCCAAGACCATGACGGTGACATGGGGCGACAATATTTACGGGCAATGCGACCTTTGGCCCGGAATCACCAATGCCATCGCGGTCAGCGGCGGTTATCAGCATAGCTTGGCTCTGTTGAGTGATGGAACGGTGACGGGTTGGGGCTACAACGGGGCGAGTTCAAGTGATTTAGTGCCGACTAACCTTGTCGGCGTAGCGATGGTGTCTTGCGGTTGGAATCACAATGCCGCGTTGCTGACCAACGGAACGGTGACGGCATGGGGTGATAATTATTATGGCGAGTTGAACGTCCCGGCCAACCTAACAAATGCCACGGTGGTTTCAGCCCAAGCTCTGCATACTTTGGCGCTGCGGAGCAACGGCACCGTCGTCGCTTGGGGTGACAATTCACTCGGGCAAAACACCGTGCCGACCGGACTCACCAACGTCACCGCGATTGCCGCAGGCGGACAACACAGCCTCGCAGTTTCAAATGGGATTGTCATCGCGTGGGGCGACAACGGCGACGGCCAAAGCACGGCTCCGACAGGCTTGAGCAATGTTTGGGATGTGGCAGCGGGCTGGGCACATAGCGTCGCGCTCAAAAAAGACGGCACCGTCATTTGTTGGGGCGATAAATGTCCCCGCAAGCCTGAGCAATGTCGTGGCCATCGCTGCGGGCGGGGATATTTTTTTGGGTTCATACACTCTGGCGTTAAAAAACGACGGCATCGTCGTCGCTTGGGGTGACAGTGAAGTCCTTGACCCGTTGAACGGGATGAGCAACGTCATTGCCATTGCGGGCGGGGATAACTACGGATTGGCGATTCGTTCCGGCCCGCCAACCCCGGTCATCACACTGAACCCGACTGACAAATATCAGCTTGCGGGTGGCAGTGTTACTTTCACTACGCGAGGCGTGGGGGTTTACGGGGTGAGCTATCAGTGGCAGACTAACGGTGTGAATCTTGCCGGAGCGACCAATGCCACGCTGACGTTGACCAACGTTCAAACGAACCATGTCGGCAGCTATCGTGCGGTGGTAAGCTGTGCAACGGGAAGCCTCACCAGTTCCCCGGCGAGTTTTAATCTGGTGACCGCTCCATTGATCGTCTCGCAAAATCCACCGACAAATCCGGTGGCGGTGTATCAAAAAGATCAGACTTTGAGCGTCACCATCAGCAGTGTGGGGCAGACGAATGGTTTTCCCATCAGCTACCAGTGGAAATTTAACGGGACGAACATCGGCGACAATTCCAGCAGCTACTCGCTGATTATCAACTCGAATACCTTGGGCGACTATTCCGTGGTGATCAGCAGTGCGGCAGGCGTCGTGACCAGTGCCGTTTGGCAGATAACCGGACTGACTTATACGGGCAGTTACATAGACGTCGGCACGCTTGCCTATCATCTGTCCACAAATGCCGTGGGCCGGGCCAGCGGATATTCCGGGATTGTCGCCGACCAGATTGTGCTGGGTAACTGGACTAATCCATATCCGGCGGCTTATTCCGGGACAAATATGGTATTTCTCACCAATGCAATCTGGTCAACCAATTTTTGGCTGCATGGCGTGCAAGGTTTGAGCGCGACCTGCATTGGCTACAGCAATGGCGTGCAGGGGCGATACCTGACAACGATGATTTCGCCCCGCCACTATCTGAAGGCACACCACACGCAAACCCCGGAAGGCATGCTGGCTTTTCTGGACACGAATAATGTGGTTTACTGGCGGACATTTGTGCAACAGGTGCAAGTGGGAAACGAGGGCAATGACACGGATGTTGGAATTTTGGATGCGGATTTGCCTACTTCGGTCGGCTATCTGCCAATCTTGCCGACAAACTATTTCAATTATCTGCCCACAAACAATTCCGCTTATGTGCAGGGTATCGGCATGAACCAGGAAATGCGGATATTCGGTCAGCCAATGAGGTTTGGATTATCTGTTGTTGCTTGGAGCAGCATGGCTACGGCTCCTTTCGGCCTCGGAACAAACTGGAATGCGGCAATCGTCGGAGGCGACTCTTCTGACCCAGAGCGGCTGCTTGTTGGCAACCAACTTATTTTGGCTTCAAAGCACTATGGGCCAACTGGCGGGCCGAATTACCCCTTCCTTTTCGATGCGATTAACGAAAAGATGCACTATCTTTCAACCAACAACAGTGTCGGGACGGATTATCAATTAAGCCAGTTTTCATTAACAAACTGGCCAGCGTTTCAGTAATACATAAAGAAAAGATAGCCATGAACCTGAAAAATCTAGCAGTCGCTATTTTGACTCTTGGCTTTAGCCTTCAGCTTTATAGCCAAGGGGTCATCGTGCCAAACGGGGTTACCTACGTTGGTTATTCTTTAGGTTATACTTTCGCCGTCTTGCAAAATCCGACAAATGGAAATCCCACCGGCTTTTTCTTAGATCCACAAGGAGCCAACGCATTCTCGTTTTCTACTTATACAGATGAGGGGGTTCGTGTTTTTTTGGTTTCCGCGTCGGACCCTGTCAGCTTGCAAGGCATCCAAACTCTGAATTATCCAGAACTGACTTTTCCCAACAACTATGTTTTCAACAACGGCGTGCCGTTTTATGTGGGGCTCTACACCGGCGAGCAATTTCCACAAAACGGAATTTATCCTAATCCCCTGTTTGGTTGGGCGCGGCTAGTCAACAATAGCGGCGTAATCAATTTGTTGGACGGCGCGTTGGAGTATGGCGGCGGCGGCATCTATGCCGGAACACAAACCATCATTCCCGTTCCCGAACCAAGCGTTTTGATTTTGTCTGCTTTGGGTGGCGTGTTTCTCGGCTGGCGTTGCCGGAGAAATTCCTAGCTTTGCCTCGATTTGGTGGACTGGAATTCAACGACCGGCTCATCGCCGGGATATTGCAGTTCAGCGTTCCCCGTTTCCTGGGTTGAATCCGGCACGGCACCGTGACAGACTCCGCCTCACCCATTCTCCACCATGAAAATCCATCCGCCCCGCCGGTTGCCGTGTCTGTTCCCCGTGCTTTTCGCCCTCGCGCTGCGGCTGGCGGCGCAACCGCTCGCGCCGGGCGTGGTGGCGAGTGAATTCATTTTCGAGAGCGCGCCGTTCCCGAGCTGCCACGCCTCGACCATCGTGGAAACGAAGGCCGGGTTGGTGGCCGCGTGGTTCGGCGGCACGAAGGAGGGGCATCCCGATGTGGGCATCTGGCTCGCGCGGCAGGTCGGCGGCCGGTGGACGCCGCCGGTGGAGGTGGCCAACGGCGCGGAGACGGAAAATCCCCGCGTGAACACGCTCAACCCGGTGCTGTTCCAGGTGCCGGACGGCCCGTTGCTGCTGTTCTACAAGACCGGCCAATGGTGGGCTTACGTGAAGTCCTCCCCGGACGGCGGCGCGACGTGGTCGGCGGCGCGGCGATTATACAACGGTTTTTTTGGCCCGGTGAAAAACAAACCCGTGAAGCTGTCCGACGGCAGCATCCTTAGCCCGTCGAGCAGTGAATATCCCGGCGACGGCTGGCGCGTGCATTTCGAGCGCAGCACGGACGGCGGCAAGAGCTGGCAATACATCGGCCCCGTCAACGACGGCAAGGAGATCGCCGCGATCCAGCCGAGCATTTTGTTTCATCCGGGCGGCAAGTTGCAGGCGCTGGGCCGGACGAAGCAGAAAAAGATTTTCGAGACGTGGTCGGCGGACGGCGGCGCGACGTGGTCGCCGATGACGCTGACGGATCTGCCGAACCCGAACAGCGGCACGGACGCGGTGACGTTGCGCGACGGGCGGCAACTGCTGGTCTACAACCATACGGACAGCGGGCGCTCGCCGCTGAACGTGGCGTTGTCCGCCGACGGCAAGCATTGGCAGGCGGCGCTGGTGCTGGAATCCGAGCCGCACAAGGAATTTTCCTATCCCGCCGTGATCCAGACCGGCGACGGCCTCGTGCACATCACCTACACTTGGAAACGGGAACGCATCAAACACGTCGTCCTCGACCCGGCCAAGCTCAAGCTCACGCCGCTGGCCGGCGGCGCGTGGCCGAAGTGAAACTTTTGCCGCCCGGCGGGCGTCATTCCAGAGACACCATCGCGGAAATCAAAACATGAAACTGACCAACTGGCTCACCATCTTGGCCGTCGTCGCGGGCTTCGTTCAATCGGGGCGCGGCGCGGAAACCACCAATTCCACTCCCGCCATCACGGTGGCGAGCTATTACTTCGGGAATTATCATCCGGGCGACCCGCGCAACGAGAAGATGAAGGGCAAGGGCTGGAGCGAATGGGAATTGGTCAAGGCCGCCCGGCCGCGTTTCCCCGGCCACCAGCAGCCGCACGTGCCGCTCTGGGGTTACACGGACGAGTCCGACCCCGCCGCGATGGCGCAGAAGATCGCCGCCGCCGCCGACCACGGCATCAATGCGTTCATCTTCGACTGGTATTATTACGACGACGGGCCGTTCCTCGACCGGCCGATTGACAATGGTTTCCTCAAGGCGACGAACAACAGCCGCCTCAAGTTCGCGTTCATGTGGGCGAACCACGATTGGGTGGAGCTGCATCCCTACAAAAAAGGCACGCCGCGCACGGTGGTGTTCCACGGCAAGGTGACGCCGGCGAACTTCGAGAAAATCTGCGCGCACGTCATCAACGATTATTTCAAGCACCCGTCCTACTGGAAGATTGACGGCAAACCGTATTTCTCCTTCTACGACTTGAGCAAGCTGCTGGCGAACTTCGGTTCGGTGGAAGCGACGCGCGCCGCGCTGGACAAGTTCCGCGCGGCGGTGACGGCGGCGGGCTTTCCCGGCCTGCATCTGAACGCGGTGGCGTGGGGCCGGCCGATTCTGCCGGGCGAGAAAGTGCCGGTGGATTCCGCCAAGCTGGTGCGCGACCTGGGGTTTGATTCCGTCACGTCGTATGTGTGGATTCATCACGCGCTGATGCCGCAGCAGGCGACGGATTACAACGTCGTGCGCGACGCCTATTTCAAATATTGGGACGGGGCGGTGCGGAAATTCGGCCTGCCGTTCTTCCCGAACGTCACGATGGGCTGGGACCCCAGCCCGCGCTGCGACCAGCGCGACACGTTTGACAGCTCCGGCTATCCCTTCACGAACACGATGAAGGACAACACGCCGGAGCGCTTCCGCACCGCGCTGCTGATGGCGAAGCGCCGGCTGCTCGCGCAACCGGATTCCGCCGGGCCGCGCATCCTGAACATCAATTGCTGGAACGAATGGACGGAGGGCAGCTACCTCGAACCGGACACCGTGAACGGTCTGAAATATCTCGAGGCGGTGCAGGAAGTCTTTCCACCGGCAGGCACACGATGAAAAAATATTTTTGCACCTGGGCGCTGGCCGTGGCCACCACCGCTTCCGCGGAGCTGACGCTCCGCCAGATCGAACTCGCCGGGCGCGGGCCGGTGGCCGACGCGATGCAGAGCGTCGCCGCGTTCCAGATGCAGGACTACGGCGGCCACGCGCCGACGGATTGGAAGGCGGGCACGTTCTTCAGCGGGCTGGCGGCGGCGTATCACGCCACGGGCAATCCCGATTTCCTGCGCTACGCCACGGACTGGGGCAACGCGACGAAATGGAAGATCGCCACCAACAACTTCCTGCACGCCGACCAGATTTGCGTGGGGCAGACGTATCTGGAGCTTTACGAGGACGGCGGCCGCACGAACCCGGCGATGATCGCGGAGTTGCAGGCGCGGGTGGATGCCTTGTTCAACCGCGACACCATCACGCGCGCCGAAATCGGCCACGCCATCTGGAAGGATGCCGAACGCCCGTTCACCGGCCGCAACCTCTGGTGGTGGTGCGACGCGCTCTACATGGCGCCGCCCGTGCTCGCGCGCCTGGCCGCCGTCACCGGCGACCCGAAATACCGCGAGCTGCTGCACCGTCTCTATTGGGACGCCACGGATTTCCTCTACGACCAGGACGAACAGCTTTTCTTCCGCGACGAAAGCCAGTTCCAGGCGAAAACGGCGAACGGTAAAAAAGTTTTCTGGGGGCGCGGCAACGGCTGGGTCTACGCCGGCCTCATCCGCACGCTGGACGCCCTGCCGCCGGACGACCCGCAGCGCGGGAAATACCTCGCGCTGTTCCGCGAGCTGACGCAGGGCATCATGAAATACCAGCAGCCGGACGGCCTCTGGCGCAGCAGCCTCAACGACCCCGCGTGGTATCCCGCGCCGGAAACGAGTTGCAGCAGCTTCTTCTGTTTCGGCCTGCTCGCGGGCATCAACCGCGGCTGGCTCGACCGCGCCACGTTCCTGCCCGTCGCTCTGCGCGCGTGGGAGGGATTGCTCGGC
>JAPLTZ010000387.1:0-4838 GCA_026397895.1 Verrucomicrobiota bacterium
GTAATCCGCGCCGGCCACCAGGTCGGTGAGCGACTGGGTCAGGACGGTGGGCGGGGCGTTGTTGTCCTGCCAGTTCAACCGCGCGTAAAGGCCGAACCGGCGGAAGAGGTCGAGGCGGATTTGCGCGCTGGCGCCGAAGGAATCGAAGGAGGCGTTGTAGAGGGACGCGCTCTGGTAATCCACCAGCACGTCGCTGCCGTGGATGCCCACGTCGGCGGTGAGCGGCAGCACGGGCAGGATTTGCGTCAGTTCGCCCACGACGTTGAGGGTGTAATCCACGCCCTCGGTGTAGAGAAAGCCATCGCCGGCGGCGCGCACCTGCACGCTGCCGGTGACCACGCGGGGGTTGTTCAGGAAAACGGGCGGGTTGGTGAGGTTGTGCGGCTCGTCAAAAACCGGCAACACGCTGCCGGAGGAATCAAAATCCTGATGATCCACCACCGTCCCCAGGCCGATGCCGAGCCGGCCCCACGAGCCGAGGCGTTTGGTGTAGTTTTCATTGATGCCGACACCATACCGGTCGTTCACCGATGAACTTCCAGGGCCGGAGCTGTCATCGTAGCTGCCGTGGGCGTCGAGTTGGGAGGTGAGGCTTTCGTAGAGCTGATGGCGCACGCCGCAGACCCCCTGCAACCGGGCGGCGGAAACCGAACCGTAACTGCTGTGGCTGAAATCAGCCGACAGATAGCTGTCCAGCCTGGGCCGGTGGTTGATGGTGATATTCTCGTTGGCGGTGACAGTTTCGGCCTGCTGGCCGGAATATTCGGAATGGCTGTAGCTGGCGGCGGTGGTGGCGGTGATGTGCCGGCGGCTGCCGAAAATTTCCGTGTCCGAACCGCCCACCGCGTAACTCATGCTGGTCTGGCGGCTGCCCAGGCCCAGGGTGTTTTCAAACTCGTTGTAACGGCAGAACACCGAGGTCTGGCCGAATTGCCGGCGCTGCAGGCCGGTGAAGTTGAAGTAGGTTTCGGAAATTTCCGAGGAGCTGGTCAGCCCGGTGGCTTTTTCGTCACGGACCCCCGCGTCCACATTCAGGCTCAAACTGTCGGTCGTCCAACCCACATGCCCGCCATAGCGGGAACTGTCCACCGTGAACGTGCTGAACGTGCCGTAGTCCCGGTAAGTGTGGTCGCGCGCGGCCAAGAACGTGGCGTTGTAAGGCTTGGTCGCCAGAAAATTGAGTTGCACGAGATAACGCTGCACCTCCTGGCTTTCATCCCGGCTCACGCTGGTGCCGGCACTTTTGGTGGAGATGGAATCCCAGCCCCACCCCGCCTCGCCGTCCAGCAGGAACGTGAGCAGATTCGGATGATAGATGGAACCCTGCGCCCGCAGACCGACCAACGGCGTGAGAGCCAGATGCTCATACGAGGCGCTGCCCGCACCACTGCTGATCTCTTCCGTGAAGCTGTCCACGTCCATGCCCACGCGCGCCTCGGGCGGACCCAACGTCAGCCAGCGCGGCTCTTCCGCGCGCGTGGCCGGCAACCAGACCAGCAGGGGCAGCAAAAGAAAACCGCCTGATAACAAGCCAGACAAGGCCGGGTTGGTAATGGGCTTGTTCATTTGCCGGGTGCGAAAAATCCGGTCTCCTTGCCCTTGAGCAGATGTTCCCGTCCGCTTTGATGCGCAAAATGGCACGTCATGCAGGCCGTCCTGTCCCCGGCCGTCTTGTGCCGCTCCACCTTCCGGAGATCGGCATCCTCGTGGCACTCGAAGCACAACGCAGGGACTGGTTTGGTCACCAGCTTGGCGCGGTCGGTCGCGTGCGGGTCGTGGCAGGAGACGCACTCGCCATTCGCCACCGGCTGGTGCACAGACTTCGCCTTGGCGATCTGCTGCTGCACATCTTCATGGCATTCAAAGCACAGCTTGCCGACGGACTTGGCCAGCAGCTTCTTGTTGTCTGACTGGTGCGGGTTGTGGCAGGAGACGCACTCACCGTTCTCCGCAGGCTGATGCTTCACCTTGGCCGTGGCAATCTTCTTCTGGATGTCCTCGTGGCATTCAAAGCAGAGTTTTCCGTCCGGCTTGAGCAGCAGCTTCTTGTTCTCGGACTGGTGCGGGCTGTGGCACGAGACGCATTCGCCATTCTCCACGGGCTGATGTTTGACCTTCCCGGCAGCAAGGTTTTTCTGAATGTCCTCGTGACATTCGAAGCACGGCTTGCCGTCGGGCTTGAGCAGCAACTTCTTGTTCTCGGACTGGTGCGGGTTGTGGCAGGAGACGCACTCGCCGTTCTCCACGGGCTGGTGCTTCACCTTCCCGGTCGCCCACCTTCGCGGTCGCCAGATTTTTTTGAACATCCTCATGACACTCAAAGCACAGTTTTCCGTCCGGCTTGAGCAGGAGTTTCTTTTCGCTGGACTGGTGCGGATTGTGACAGGAGACGCACTCGCCGTTCTCCACCGGTTGATGTTTGACCTTCCCTGCAGCAAGATTTTTCTGAATGTCCTCGTGACACTCGAAGCACAGCTTGCCGTCGGGCTTGAGCAGCAACTTCTTGTTCTCGGACTGGTGCGGGTTGTGGCAGGAGACGCACTCGCCGTTCTCCACGGGCTGGTGCTTCACCTTCCCGGTCGCCAGATTTTTTTGAACATCCTCATGACACTCAAAGCACAGTTTTCCGTCCGGCTTGAGCAGGAGCTTCTTGTTCTCGGACTGGTGGGGATTGTGGCAGGAAACACATTCGCCGTTCTCCACGGGCTGATGCTTCACCTTCCCGGCGGCGAGATTTTTTTGGACGTCTTCGTGGCACTCAAAGCACAGTTTTTCATCCGGCTTGAGCAGGAGTTTCTTGTTGTTTGACTGATGCGGATTGTGACAGGAAATGCACTCGCCGTTCTCGACGGGCTGGTGTTTGACTTTCCCCGCCGCGAGGTTTTTTTGGATGTCGTCGTGACACTCGTAGCACAATTTTTCACCCGGCTGGAGGAGCAGTTTCTGGTTCACCGAATTGTGCGGCCGGTGGCAGGAAACACACTCGCCGTTTTCTACCGGCTGATGCTTGACCTTGGCGGCAAAAAAATTCGTCCGCACCGCCGTGTGGCAGGCGAAACAGACCTCGCCCGGCTTGCCGCGCATCTTCTGGGAAAATTGCGACTCGTGGCAGGCGGTGCAATCCCGCTTGGCAAACGGCGGGTGAGAAATCATCGGCGGGCGGCGCACCGCCACCGGCGGCGGATTCTGAGACGGAACATTGGTGATCAACGGCTGGCTGACCGCCGCCACGCTGGCATTCGTCGCGCCCGGCTGGGGAACTCCGTCGAAGAAAAACGTCAGCCACTTCTGCTTGGATTCCTCCGTGCGACACCCTGCCAGAACGACCAAACCGCAAATCAACGGCAGCCACCACCGCCGAATGCGGCGTCGCCGCCGACAGCCTGACTTTGCTTGGGAGAACGGCAAATTCATTGCGGTGCGGCTGAAGATCAGGGCGCGGCGGGAGCGGATTGCTTCAAGAAACCATACACGTTGACCTTCTGGTCGCCGAACTGGCTGGTGACGAGGATGAGATATTCGCATTGCCGGCCGGGCGCCAAATACTTCTGGAAAAATCCGACGTGGTCGTAATCCACTTTCACCGCCGCCGGCAGCACCAGTTCGCCCTGCGTGCTCGCGCCCGGATCGCCGAAATACATCAGCAACCGGCCTTCCGGGTCAAACATCTGCACCACCTGCGTCGCGGCATCCACCACATAGGCCAACCCCTGCCGGTCCACCGCCACGCCCTTGGGCCGCGCAAACTTGCCCGCCCCCACGCCCCGCCCGCCGATGGTCTTCAAATACTTTCCCGCCAGATCGTAAATCCGCACAAAACAGCCGCCGATGTCCGAGACCAGCAACCGGCCCTGCTGCTCGTCCACCGCCAGGTTGCACGGCGAAAAAAGTTTTTCGTCCGCCGCCCCTGCATCCGCCGGAATGCTGAACAACTGTTTGCGCTCCGCCTTGCTGTAAACCAGCACGGCATGGTTCAGCATGTCGGCGATGTAAATCCGCTCTCCGGTGACCGCCACATCCCCCGGCTTCATCTCGTCCTTCTTGCCGATGGCCGCGAGGAATGTCCCGTCCGGATTGAAAATGACGACTTGGTTGCGCCCCGTGTCCGCCACATAGCGGTTGCCGTCCTTGTCCACGCTGATATTGATAGGCATGCGCAGCTTGCCCTCGCCGCGGGGCACGAAATAGGCGGACCGCTTCTTTTGCAGATCAAACATTTGGATGGTGGCGCCCACGGTGTCGCACACGAAAATTTTTCCGCCGTGCAACGCCAGGCCGTAGGGTTTGGTCAACGGGCTGACCGTGGTTTTTTCGCCCGTGATGAAATCCGCAAAGCCGCCCGTCCGGCCCAAGTCGGCCTCGGAAGAAAACGCGGTCAGGAACTGGATTCTCGGCTCGTCCGGCGCCGGCGGGAAAAAGGTGTAGGTCTTGGGCACGGGCTTGGTCGGCGCGGCGCAACCCGCCAGCAGCACCAGCAACAGACAACCGCCCAACCGCCGAAAGTTTCCTGATGTTGTGTTCATGACAAGGGAACTGCTCCGTGTTTTCTGCCGGCAAATCCCGGCGATTTGACAGCGTTTCATTTCCGCCAAACTATACGGCCAACCTGCTGAAACCAAGTCCATTCACCCCGCAGCCTGACGCACAAACCCCGCTTCATCGAAAAGGCGGGCTTCGGTTGTTAAACCAAAGCCCGCCCTGATTTCAATTTGCTGCTGCGTCTGAATGGCTACCGCACCAGAATATACTTGGTGCGCGTCAACGGACTGCCATCAACCGTGCAAGCCACCGAGTAAAGACCCGGAACGGTGTAGGTGTGCGTCGGATTGGCAACCGAG
>JAPLTZ010000387.1:4894-10187 GCA_026397895.1 Verrucomicrobiota bacterium
CCGCCAACGGGGCGGTGCCGGTCACAACGTCGGCCGAGAACGCCGCCGGATAATTGGCCGAGATGAACTGGTTCATCACCCGGGTTTCCGCATCCGCGAGCAGCGATTTCACATAGGTCGGATTGTGAACGCCATAGCTCTGGTCTTCATAGATGCAGTAGAGGCTGAACCGGGCCATCCAAATGTCCTGCGGAACGTAGGACAACTGGAGGTTGTCGTTGGTGAAGCTGGGCGTCGTCCAGTTCGTCTTGTATGTGAAGGATCTGGGCGGGCCAGCGAGGAATCTGTTGGTAGCACCACCAACAATGTTGGTTGATTTGGCTCCGAAATAAGTGAGCGGGCTGGGGAACTCCCATGCACACGTTCCGTAGTTCGTCCGCAGGATGTTCGGGGCCACATTGGTGGCCATGCCCCATTGCTTCAACAGCGACACCACGCGATCCATGCTGTTGGAGATGGTCACTTTGAAGCTCAACGTCTTGGCCGCCAAACCCGCCGTGTTCACCGAGGACGAATGGCACTGGAGCAAGCAGCCGTTATTGTCACTGACGAACGTGTGGCCGGTGACATTCGTGCCGGCATTGACCGCATAGCTCGGCACATGGCAATCAATGCACTGGTTCGGCGCCAAGGTGTGCGGATCATTGCTCACATTGGCCGGGCCGCCGCGCACCGCCAAGTCAGAATCCAACTGGCCGATGAGCACATTGTATTGCACGGGATAGTGCGGCTCGCTGAAGCCGGAACTGTTGGTGGTGAAGGCGACATTGGTCGAGACCCCGGGAACAATGTTGGTGTAGGCAATGAGCGGATAATAGGCCCCCACGCCAACCACCGGATTGGTCTGGCTCAATGTCACCACGTTCGTGGCGTAACGACCAATCACATAGGTGTAAGTATAGCTGTTGGTCGTGGGCGGAACGGTGTTGGTGAACACCTGGGTGACCGTGACATTGGTGGTGATGTCCACATAGACCCGGTTGGTCACCGGACCGCTGGCGACCAGATTGGTCACGAGACCATAAGCCGAGCCGTCCCAGCGCATGCCGCGTCCGCCGGCATGGCACTGGCCGCAGACTTGAACGTTCGGATTAAACAACTGATCAAACACGTTGTTCATGACGAACGTGTTGGTTGTGAACGTCCCATTGTAGTTTGTGACCACCGCCGTAGTGGAATACGAAGTGGTGGGAATGACGTAGAAGTTGGTGGAGGAGGTGGGGTAGCGCAACTGGCCAACATAATTGGAACCATGCGGGTTATGGCACGTCGCACAGGCGGCCGCCCCCGAAGATCCCGTAATCCCCGCAGCCGAACTGGGGAACAAGGTCAGCGGGTGGCCGTTGCCTGCCAGATTGTCATAGTATTCGTTGACCATGACCATGCGGTTGTTCGCCGCGTGGCAGGAGCTACAGCCGTATGAATTGTGGGTGCCCGCGCTATGACCAACGCCGCCTCTGATGACGCCCATGGGCAAATTGCTAAGAGTGCTGGAGATAACATTTGTGTATTCCTGATAGGTAGGATGCAGGCTGCCTTGGTGGCAAGTGCCGCAGATAGCGGGGTCCTGGCTGACCACCGGGAGGATGAGGTCGTGTTCGCTGTTCTTGTGCCAGGAAGCCGGCCCATGGCAGTTCTCACAACCGACGTTCTTCAGGTTGGGTGTGGTGGCGGCATCCACAAAGCCTGATGTCTGGCCAAAGCCAACGGTCAGGCAATTTGTCGTGAAGTTTGCCACGGCATCAGGATCGGAGTAAACTCCGGCGTGCGTGGTCTTCAAATACGAGGTGTATTTGTCACCGTGACAGCTGGCGCACTGGTCGGAGCCGGCATAATAGTTGTTTATCAGTGCCAGACGGAATGAATAGGAGTTGGTCGGGTCAGGCTTCAGCCCGGTGTAAGTCCCGGAGAAATTCGAAGAACGCACGGTGGCAATCATCGTCCACGGCCCCGATGCAGTGACATTTTGTGCCTCGATGTTATACCATCCTTGCACGCCATACCAATTCAGAGTGAAGTTGGTTGTGGTGATAGTTACTGTGGGATTTTGGTAGGCCGCAGCAGGGACGCCACCACCGGAGTTGTAAGGCGCCACAGCGCTCGACACATAGTTGGATTGCAACAGATACCGATTCGTCTGCGACGGCAGCGACTGGGCCGTGGCCGCACCCAGACCGCCCAGCAACAAGCCCGTCGCCAAGACGGATTGCGCCCGGCGCATGAGATTATGTTTCATTGTGTTCATATTTTTTTGTTTCTCGGTTATTCATGCGCCGCCATGAGGACCGCCCGGCCTGCCGCCACGCCAAACAGCGGGCGACAGGCGCAGGGAATCCAATCATAAACAAGCACAACGGACGTTGCAGATTACTTATTGTGGCAACTGCGGCAGAGCAAGCTGCCCACGCCGGCCTGTGTGCCGTTGATTTTGACCAGCTTCGGGTTGCTGCCCAAGCTGTAGGGCGTGCCTTCCTGGTTGTGCACGTCGTGGCAGGAGTTGCACTCCAGACGGTTGTTCTTGCCGAGCAGGAATCCTTTGATGGTCATGTCGTTTCCGGCCACAAAGGTGCCGCTATCAGGCTGAAGAACCGGGGTGGTGTCCGGAGGATAGAGCCACTTGTTCTGCGTGGGGCCGGTTCCGACCAGGGCGCTGTCATAAGTCAGCGAGATAGGGTGGGAATGAGACAGGTCTCTCGTGAGGTTGGCGCTGTTGGTGATGGTATTGCCGGAAGTTCCCGCAGAACCACCGTAGGCATTGATGGCGGTCTGACCGTCGTGGCAACTCAAGCACGCCAAAGAGACTCCCGTGGGCTGGGTGCTGGGCGTGGACTTAATGTTTTCCGCCGGAGCGTGATCTTTATACATGATGAAACCGCTGGTGGCTACCGTGCGATTCCAAAGCGGACCGGCATTAGGGTCGGCATGGTGCGGAGTATGGCAAACGCTGCAAACGGTCGCCGGGTCAGTCGGGTCGCTATTCCACGACGCCGCATGAAAATCGTGCGGGCTGCCGACAACGCCCGCTTGGGCAACGGAAGTCAAAGCCAACAGGCTGCCTGCGGCCACAGTTAAGGTGAGGAGGTTCATTGTTTTCATATTACGCGCGTTTGTTTTTGGTTGTTCTGACTATTCTGTTTTGAGCGGCTGATATCTTCACCGCGTTTATTTATATTTGTTTTACTCTAACACAGCATCAGCTAAATGCCATGCTTCCAACAGCGAAGCAGAGCATCGGCAAACCTGCCATTCCATACACGCTGTTAAATCTGTTTTTGTGCTGCGCTTCATAAGCCTTATGATGCTTGGCTTGGTTGAATATTAAGTAGGCTTGATAATCTAGCTATACTTAAGTTGGCAATTATGTGACTTTTTTTGTCATTTGTTGAACGCAACAAATGTTGCAACCTCCACCGCAGCCAAAACACCCCTCGGCGATGGGGGTTTTCTGCAAGCACCCTTCATCAGCCGCTGCCTTATAAAGGCAAACGGGCGGATGGTGCAGCCATCCGCCCGCCTGAATTGGTAATAAAGTCTATTACTCGCTTTTTTTGGTTTTGGCGGTGCGCGGTTTCTTTTCAGCCGCTTCGGGGGCAGTTGCCGCCGGCTCTTGACGCTTTCCACGCTTTTCAGTGCGAGTCTCCTCGGTTTTGGCCGGCGCTTCAGGCGCGGCAACTGGCGTGGTGCTTTCCACGCGCACCTTCAAGCTGGCCGTCACATCGGCATGCAACCGCAATTCCACTTCGTGTTCACCGGTGGTGCGGATGGAGTGTTCGAGATGAATCTTCTTTTTGTCGAGAACGACATCAAATGCATGCTTTAGTTCATCGGCAATGGTGCCCGAGGTGACGGAACCAAACATCTTGCCATCTTCGCCGGTCTTGACCTTGATGACGAGCGGCGGAAAATTGCGGACGCTCTTGGCGAGCTCCGTCATGGTGTTGAGCTCATGCGCTTCGCGCTCGGCGCGACGCTTGCGGAGAGCCTCCACCTGGCGCTTGTTGACCTGGGTCAACGGAATCGCCAGACGCTGGGGATAGAGATAATTGCGCGCATAGCCAGCGGCGACGCGAACCTGATCGGATTCACCGCCGAGGCCGATGATATTGTGGGTGAGGATGACTTCAGTTTTTGCCATAAGAAATTGCGGTTAAAATTAAATCAATCAAAACGGGACATCGTCGCCTTCATGCGGCGCGTCGCCTTCGACGGGTTCAGTTGCCGGTGCGGCTGGGGAGGGACGGGAACGTGGAGCGGGAGACCCTCCCTCACTGTCGCCACGGTTGCCGGAATCCATGAACTGGAAACTATCCATGACAACACCAAGCTTGCTCCGCTTCTGGCCGGTTTGCTTGTCGTCCCAAGTATCGTAACGAAGCCGGCCTTCAATCAGGATGGGCCGACCTTTTTTCAGATACTGGCCGATGGTTTCAGCCGTTTTTCCAAATGCATCAACATCCACAAAGGTGGTCTCATCTTTCATTTCGCCGGATTCGGAGCGCCACTTACGATTGATGGCCAGCCCGATTTTGGCGATAGCCGTGCCTTTGGGCGTATAGCGCAATTCCGGATCGCGCGTCAGGTTGCCGGCAAGGATGACTTTGTTGAAGTTGGCCATAGAACCTCCAAGGTTGGAACTTATTTCACGGGTTTCGGCTCGGGTGCTTCGGTGAACAGGACGCGGAAAATCTCCTCATTCAACGAAAATTTGCTGCGCAACGCCGCAATCGCCTTGGGCGCGCTGGTGAAAATGACGTTCGCGTAGAAGCCGGAAACATTGCGCTTGTCGGCGACGCGGGCAAAGTTTTTCTTGTCCATCTTCTGAACGGTTTCCACCTTGCCGCCGGCGGCGGCGATCTCTGCGGAAATCTTGTTGATGGCATCGGTGATGCCGTCTTCCTTGCCCGCAACATTCAAAATGAACAGACCTTCGTATCGTTTCACAGTTTTTTTCCTTCGCTTTCGGAGTCCACGACTCCGTTGAACTGACTCATTGCTTTCTCGATTCCGGCGGTCAACCAGCATTCGGTCTGGTCAACCGCTCTCACCAAAACTTTTTCCAGCAGCACGGCTTCATCCGCCGCAAACTGCCCAAGCACGTGGCCCGTGATTTCACGTCGGCCGTCCTTGCGGCCGATGCCAATCCGCAACCGCGCAAACTCGCGCGTCGCAAGGTGCTGCTCGATGGACTCCAAACCGTGATGTCCACCACTGCTGCCGCTCTTGCGCAACCGGATTTCGCCCAACGGCAAATCCGCATCGTCCACCACCAGCAGCACGCTCGCCAACGGGACAC
>JAPLTZ010000252.1 GCA_026397895.1 Verrucomicrobiota bacterium
ATATTTCCACGCCGCCCCTGCCCTGCGCCGTGACGCTGCTCGCCGCCATCCCGAAAGGGAAAATCGAGGACATCATCGAGAAGGCCACCGAACTCGGCGCGGCGCGCATCGTGCCGCTGCTCACCGAACGCACCGTCGTGCAGATCAAGCCCGAGGAAGCCGCCGGCAAGGTGGAGAAATGGCGGCGCATCGCCAGCGAAGCCATCAAACAATGCGGCTCGCCGTGGCTGCCCAAGATTGAAGTGCCCGTGAAACTCGCCGACTACCTCGCGCGCGGCGAAACCTTTGAGCTATCCCTCCTCGCCGCGTTGCAAGCCGACCGCCGGCAGCCGCGCGAATGCTTTGCCACCAGCCGCGCCGCGCTGGGCCGCGCGCCGCAGACCGCCGCCGTGTGGGTGGGACCGGAGGGAGATTTCACGCCGGAAGAAATGGCCGCCATCCGCGCCGCCGGGGCGACGCCCATCACGCTCGGCCCGCTGGTGCTGCGCGCCGACACCGCCGCGGTTTACGGCCTCGCCCTCCTGAGCAGCGAGTTCAACGCCGGGGAGTAGGAAAGAAACGGATGGCTTGCCGCCTTACAAAAAACTCACGGCGTGACACGCGATAGCGGAACGGCGAGCACTATCGGCGATTAACTCTGGCGAATTGTCGGCGGTATAAACACATTCAACTACTTCTTGTGAACCTTCCGTCTCTCCTCTTCTTCTTTCATGGCTTTGGCCCAATCATCAAGCGCCTTGTTTCCAGCGAAATCTGGAGACATGGGGTCGCTCTTGTCCATACGCTTGCCAACGACCACTATCAAAATGCCGAGAAAAAGGAACGCTGATGCATTGTAACAATGGCACACGATTGCATTGTGGAATTTTTCAGGCTCAGCCTTCTTGCTTATGCCGCCCGGTAAAATACCAAATCTGGAATACATCGGCGCACGAGTTACTCCGCGATATTCGTCGTATCCAATGGATGCGAATTGCAGAGCGCCAGCTATGATTAGAAAATAAGCGAAAACATTCATGCGTGCGATGCCGCCTAACAGTATTGCATTGAAATTCTGCGGCCAATCCGGGTCGCAGCGTTGCGGGGAGTTAATCGGCGCACTCTTCCGTTGTCAAACCGTTTGGCGCGGCGGCAGTGGGCTGATTTCGGAGCGCGGCCTTCAGGCCGCTTCCAGCGCCGCAAGGTTTGGAGCGTGAAGCGGGCTGAAGCCCGCGCTCCCACGTCAAATCACCTCCCCACCGGCGCGGCCGGAATCTCCCGGCGCTCCCGACCAGACCGCCAAAGCCGGGCGGCAGCCTGAAACACCCCCAAACCGTCAAAATCATCGAAAACCCCTTATTTTCTGGACTCACCCGGCTATCGACTTGGCACGCCCCGCTATCGACTTGGGCTAACCTGACCTCGACTTGGGCCACCCGGTTCGCCACCTGGCCCGCCCGGACCTTGACTTGCCTTCCCCGGCCATCCGCTTGGCTCGCCCGGTTCGCCACTTGGCTTACCCGGTTGCCAGCTTGCCCCACCCCGGCCTCGACCTGGCCCGCCCGGTCATCTGCTTGGCATCCCCGGTCAGAGACCTGACACCTCCAGATAGATTGCTTGATTTCCCGCGTATCGCCCCGCCTCGCCCACGCCACAGGCAGTCTTATATTTGGGTCGGCAACAGGCCGCCCCCCCCGCCGCAACGGTTTTGCAAGACGGCGGCGGTCAGCGCGGGGAGAAAGTCTTTTTGATTCTCGCGAGGCGGCGCTTGAGCCAGGATTTTTCCTTGGGCACAAGGTCGTCCGGGCAGTAGAGGTATTGGCGGAGCAACTGGCGGGCGGCGGCGGCATCGAAGTCGGGCCGGCGGCGGCAGCGCGGCGGCGGCGGGCGCTTGCAGCGCGGCGAGGAGTCCGCACGCGACGCGAAAGCGGCCGTCAATCAGGATGACATCCGGCCGGTAGCCGTGCCGGTAGGGACAGAGGGCGTAGTCGGGCCAGAGGTAATCCTTGCTGGCATCCGCCGGATAACCCCATTCGCCGATGGGCCCGATGTCCGCGACGAGGAAACGCAGGCGGCCGGCTTGCGTGGCGGCCTGGATGGCGGCGTCGCCGGCGAGGTGGTCGCGGAGGTAAGCGGGGTCGGACTCGACGGAGGTGATGGTGGCGATCTGCGGCAGGGCGGCGACGAGCTTGGTGCTGCCGCCGGCGCCGTATTCGAGGTAATGACCGCCGGCCTGGACGGTGGCGGCAAACAGCGCGATTTCCGGGGCGGACATTCTCATGCGATGGCGGGGATGGCAAACACGGCGCATGTTGTATTGGCGGCGGGCGCGGGCGTCAACCGCGTTTCGGCGGCGCGGGTTGGCATCGAAGGTTTCGATGGCGGGCGAACTTTTATCAATTCACGCGGCGGCGGGGCTAGGCTGCGGTCATGAAAAACAAAAACCTTCTCGCGGAATCGGAACGGGCGGCGTTGCAGTCGGGCGACGTGGTGTTCATCAGCGTGCGCAGCCCGGTGTATCGGCAGATCGCGGCGACGTGCCGGAGCTGGGATTCGCATGTGGGCATCCTCTTCCGCGAGGCGGACGGGCGGTTGCGGGTGGCGGAGAGCCGCGTGCCGTTCTGCTCGTGGACGACGCTGGACAAGTTCCTCGCGCGGTCGGTGCAGGGGCGGTTCGCCATCCGGCGGCTGCACGGCGGGCTGGACGCGGCGCAGGCGGCGCGGTTGCGCGCGGCGGCGGAGCGGCGCATGGGCCGGTGGTATCATCTGGGCTTCGATTTCGACGCGCCACGGGAGTTCTGCTCGAAGTTCGTGTATGGCGTGTATCGCGAGGCGCTGGGCATCGAGATCGGGGAGGTGGAGACGTTCCGGGAGTTGCTGGCGCGGAATCCGGAAGCGCCGCTGGGCTTCTGGCGGCTGTGGTTCTTCGGGCGCATCCCGTGGCAGCGCCGGACGGTGACGCCGACGAGCCAGTTGCGCAGCCCGCGCCTGCGGACGATGCTCGCGCTGCCGGACTGACGGCGCGCGCGCGTCAGGCGGCGGCGACTTCCGGGGCGCCTTTGCCGCGGCCGTGTTCCAGGTTGATCATCTGCTGGGTGGCGGGGGTTCTGCCGAAGCATTTGGCGGCGGCGGCTATTTTGGTCCACTGGTTGTCGCTGGCGAGGAATTCCAGGCTCTCGGCGTTCTCGATGAGTATGTTCATTGTCCGACAGGTTACCATGCCCCGCCGTTTCACCAGCATACAAAGCGGATATATTTTCGCCGCCAGCAATGCCGCCGCCGTTCAAGCAGGACGGGATTGCACAAGCACGCGGAAGGCGCGACCGAGGTGCTGCGGGTGCGTGAGCGTCTGAAACTGGCGCGTGCGCGCGGGCGTCCATTCGCCGAACGCGGCGGGGTTTTTCCAAACGCGCGCAGCGATGTCGGTGAGGAATTTCGGCTGGGCGAACAGGCCTTCGGTCTGCAACCCCGCCGCTTCGCCGGCCTGCTGTATGGAGGAGAAATTGACGTGCGCGGTGAGGTCTTGCTCACCGGCGTTCGCCAGCAGGTCGTCGCTAATCTGATGTTGGTGGTAGGCGCGCAGGGTGCCGCCGGGGCGTTCCGGCAGGAACAATTCGGCGGCGGTCAGGCCGTAGTCAATGGCCACGAGTTTACCGGAGCGCATCGCGGCGGCGGCCTCGCGCCACCACGCGGCGGCGGCGGGACAGATTTCGATGGTGTAGCCGTCGGGCAGCACTTCCAACAAATCCGGCGAGGATGGAGGATGGAAGATGGAGGATGGCGCGGAAACCGGCAGTCGCGTCCAAACAAAGCGTTCGCCTTCGACGGCGACGCCCCACTCGAACCACTGTTTCGCACGCGCGTCCCAGCCGAGGCGTTGGACGGGAAAGGCGTCGAGGAGTTCATTGCTGAAGAGGACGCCGGAAAATGTTTCCTGATTTTCCGACAAACCGGAAAGCCAGCGGACACGCGGGGCGAACCGGGCAAGATTTTCACGCTGCCATTGCTGGCGTTGCGGCGAGGGTTCGAGAATGCTGTATTCGAGGCGCGCATAAAGCGGCTGGCGGTTTTTTTGCAGCCAATCCAAAATGTCCGCCGCCAGTTTGCCATCGTGCGCGCCGGCCTCGATGATTCTGACTTCTGACTTCTGACTTCTGACTTCTGCTTCCAGCCATTCGGCGAACTGGAACGCCAGCAGCTCGCCGAACAGCGGGCCGACGCTCACGCTGGTGTAGTAATCGCCGCGCCGCCCGACGGTGTCCGGTTTTCGCTCGTAATATCCCAGTTGCGGACAATACAGCGCGAGCGCCATGAAGCGGGCGAAGGAAATCGCACCGGCGGCACGGATTTCCCGGCGGATGATTTCGGGGAGCGGATTCAATGGTTGCAGTGTGGTATGGCTTTCGCTATTAGTCGGCTGTCGCAAGGACAATCTATGGCAAAAATTGACGCATTCTTCAACCTGATGTTCGAGCAGAAGGCCTCCGACCTTCACCTCTCCACCGGCAACCCGCCCATCCTCCGCATCAACGGCGAGCTGCAGCGCGTGGATTTCCCGGTGCTGGAGAACGACGACCTGAAGACGATGCTCTACGAAATCGCGCCGGAATACAAAGTAAAGACCTTCGAGGAAACCGGCGACGTGGACTTCGGCCACGAAATCCCCAACGTCTCCCGCTTCCGCGCGAACTATTTCAACCAGAAGAACGGCATCGCCGCCGTGTTCCGCCAGATTCCCTCAAAGGTTTTGTCGTTCGAGGATTTTGAGAAGTTCGACGCGCCGCTGCCCGCCGTGCTGAAAAAATTCGCCATGCTGCACAAGGGCCTTGTCGTCGTCACCGGGCCGACCGGCTCGGGCAAATCCACCACGCTCGCCGCGATGATGGATTACGCCAACAAGAACCGCAAAGACCACTGCATCACCGTCGAAGACCCCATTGAATTCGTCCACGAAAGCAAAGGCTGCCTCGTCAACCACCGCGAAGTCGGCGTCCACACCAAA
>JAPLTZ010000037.1 GCA_026397895.1 Verrucomicrobiota bacterium
GGCCGACCCGCAGCACCGTCCAGTCGCCGGCGGGCGCGACCCATTTGTCCTTGCCGGTGAGATTCACGACGCTCGCCAGCGGGATGCCGGGCGCGTCCGCCGCGCCGGCATCGAGAAAATATTCCGCCCCGCCGCCGTGCTCGTTGTGGAAAGTGGTCGCGGACTTGGCCTGCCAATAGTGGATGCGTTTCCTCGCTGAAAGCGTCGCCTCGGCAACCTTGGCCTTCTTGGCCAAGCCTTTCACTTGCACCCGAAAATGCCGCGCGGTGGTCGGATTGAAGGCAACGGTAAAGCCCGTCGGCATGTAGCCACGCCAGCCCGTGGCCGGAAATTTTTTCACCTCGCGCCAGGTCGTGCCGTCGTCGCTGGCCTCGATGAAGCCGGTGGCCGCGCCGGTCAGTGTCAGCTCGCTCACGGTCACGGGCGCGGCGAAATCATCCGGGAAATTGGAGTCCGATCCCTTCGCGCTGAACGTCTCTACCGCCGGCAGCACCGAAGTTGCCTGATCGCCGGGCGGAGTGGGAAAAGCGACCACCGCGATGTCGCGGTAAGTATCCAGCTCGGTGACCGGCTGCGGCAGCTTGGCAAGCTCGACGGTCTCGCCGCCGCGCACGCGCGTCTCGTTCCAGGTGAGCCGCTGCATGGCGAGTTGTGGCGGGATGTCCGGCCCGCCGGCGTTGCCCCAGCCGTCGCACACCGCCGAGCCGAAATCGAGATTCAGCCGCGCGCTTTCGTTGAGCATGTGCTGGAAACAATCCTGCCACGCGGGCGACATGAAATCCTTGCGCTCCACCAAGCCGGTCGGCATGGCGACGCTGACGTTCATGAAGAGCGTGCCGCCGAGGCCGATCTCCTGCATCGCCTCCAGGTCGGCGGTGATGCCGGGCTTGGAGATGTTGCCGCTCATGTGAAACCAGTAGGTGCGCGGCTTGGCGGAATCGCTTGGATTGACAAAGCTTTTTTCGAGTTCAGGCGCGGCGAAGAGGCCAATTGAAAAAGCAGTCAGCAATGACGCAATCAATATTCGTTTCATAATTTTCTTTTCGGAGTCACTTCAGAACGGTCTGCTCCACGAACTGAATCCTGACCGGGCCGAGCAGGCCGGAGTCGGGAAGCTCATCGGTCTTGTCGTAGTGCTTGAACGAAATCCAGGTGTGGCGTTCGGCTTCCGGCAACGCGGCGTCGCCGATGAGGCGATTCGCCCAAGTGTTGATCACGCGGATGGATATTTCGTTGCGCCCGGCGCGGAGCTTGCCGGTCACGTCGAGGCGGAACGGCGGTTTCCAAACCACACCCAGCGGCGCGCCGTTGAGCGCGACTTCGGCCAGCTCGCGGACTTCGCCCAAATCGAGATAAGTGCGTGTGTCGCCGCCAGCCGCTTTGGCGTCGAGCGTGATCTCCTGCCGGTGTTCGCCCGCGCCGGAGAAGAATCGGACGGCGGAATCGGGATGCTTGTTCCACGCGATGAGCTGCTCGAAGACCTGCGGCTGCGGCGGCGTCACGCCGACAAAACTCACGCGCCACGCGCCGCGCAATTCCACGGCGGGCGGCGGCGGCGCGAGCGTGACCTTGGTGGTTGCCCGCTGCGAAATTTCCAGCGTGTATTCGCCCGGCTGCGAAGATTGCATCACAGCTTGACCGTCGGGCTGCACCCAGACGGCGGGAAATCCTGCCACTGGCGACTGGCCGCGCGGCCAGAGCGATTGTCCGT
>JAPLTZ010000123.1 GCA_026397895.1 Verrucomicrobiota bacterium
CCTCGTCCTCATTGTCGTCGTCGTCGGCTCGCTCTCCGCGCACAACCTGCTCGCGTGGTTGCGCGCCGCGCTCGCCGCCCGCCGCGCGCGCGGCGTGACCGTCACCCGCATGAATCGCGGGCAACGCTTCCAGCATTTCGTCCTCGTCGTGAGTTTTGTGCTGCTCGCGTTGAGCGGGTTCGCCTTGAAATATCCCGACTCGTGGCTCGCCATCATGCTCGGCGCGAACGAAACCTTGCGCCGCTGGCTGCATCGCATCGCCGGCGTCGCGCTGCTCGGCGTGGGCGGGTATCACTTGATCTACGTCGTCGTGACCGCCGAGGGCCGGCAGTTGGTGCGGGATTTCTGGCCGCGCTGGCAGGACGCGAAGGACATGCTGCTCAACGTCCGTTACCTCACGCGCCGCAGCAACCGCCGCCCGCAGTTCGCGCGGTTCGGCTACGCCGAAAAGCTTGAATACTGGGCCGTCGTCTGGGGCACGATCATCATGGGCGTCACCGGCATCATGATCTGGGCGAAGATTGACGTGACGCAATATCTCCCGCGCTGGATCGTGGACGTGGCCGTGACGGTGCATTACTACGAAGCCATCCTCGCGTGCCTCGCCATCGTCGTGTGGCACTTCTACCATGTGATCTTCGCACCGGACGTGTATCCGATGAACTGGGCGTGGTGGGACGGCAAGGTCACCGAGCACTGGCAGAAGGAGGAGCATCCGCTCGACAAATCCACGCCGCCGCCGGAGAAGGACGCCAACCCCAGCGGCGAGGAAATCTGATTTCAGATTCGGAATTTGAAATCCGAAATTCTCTGCTTGTCAGCCGCGCGGCGCGGGTCTAACAATTCGCCATGCAAATCCCTCTCGTCATGACCGTCATCGGCGCGGACCGCGTCGGCCTCGTGGAATCCGTCGCCCGCCTTGTGGCCGACCACGGCGGCAACTGGCAGGAAAGCCGCATGTGCCGGCTGGGCGGCGAGTTCGCCGGCATCCTGCGCGTCCACGTGCCCGCCGCCAACCGCGCCGCGCTGGAGGCGGCGTTGAAAAAACTGGCGGGCTTGAGCGTCGTGGTGCGCGCGGACGAGACGGCGGCGACGGCGGATGAATCCCGGCTGGCGTTGCTGGAGGTGCTCGGCCCGGATCGGCCGGGTATCGTGCGCGAAATCACCCGCACGCTGGCGGCGCAGGGCGTGAACGTGGAGGAGCTCGCCACCAAATCCGTGAGCGCCCCGATGAGCGGCGAGCCGCTGTTTCAGGCGCACGCCAAGCTGCTGCTGCCCGCCGCTGTGACGGTGGGCGCGTTGCGGCAGGCCGTCGAGCAGGCCGTTCCGGGCATGACGGTGGAAGTGACGTTGGGCGGGTTGAAATAAAAAAGCGCAGACACTTGTCCGCGCTTGAAAGCGTGGTCTGAATTACCCCGCGACCAACTTTGACGCGGCGAGATCGCTGCGGCGCGCGGCCATGCTCTTGAAGAACTCGTAGCCTTCGCGCAACCGCCGCACGCAGACGTCCTTGTCCTCCAGCATTGTTTTCACGATGCGCAGGATGGGTTTCGGGCGCAGGTAGTAGCGGTGGTAGAATCGTTCGACGTTCTCGAAGATTTCCTCCTTCGAGAGGCCGGGATATTCGAGCGCGCTCTGCTGGAAGCCGTCGTCGTGGAGGATGTCGCCCTTGTCCTTGCGCTTGGCGAACCAGCCGTTGAGCTTGGCCTGTTCGTAAAGTTCCGTGCCGGGATACGGCGCGGCGAGCGACACTTGCATGCTGAACACGTCCAGCTCCTGCGCGAAGCGGATGGTCTGCTCGATGGTTTCCTTCGTCTCCACCGGCAAGCCGAGGATGAACGTGCCGTGGATGATCACGCCCGCCTTGTGGCAATCCTTCGTGAACCGCCGCATCTCGTCGGTGGTCACGCCTTTCTTGATGCGCGTGAGGGTTTCGTCGTTGCCGCTTTCGTAGCCGACGAGGAAAAGGCGGAGGCCGTTGTCCTTGAAAGATTTTATCGTGTCGTAGTCGAGGTTCGCGCGGCTGTTGCAGCTCCAATCCACGCCAAGCGGGCCGAGCTTCTTGGCGATCTCGCGGGCGCGCGGGAGGTTGGCGGTGAAGGTGTCGTCGTCGAAGAAAAATTCGCGCACCTGCGGGAAAACCTTCTTCATGTAGGCCATCTCGTCCGCGACGTTCTGCGGCGAGCGGACGCGATACTTGTGTCCGCCGATGGTCTGGGGCCAGAGGCAGAAGCTGCATTGCGCGGGGCAGCCGCGGCCCGTATACATCGAGACGTAGGGATGCTGGAGGTAGCCGATGAAGTATTTTTCGATTTCGAGGTCGCGCTTGTAAACGTCCGCCACCCACGGCAGCACGTCCATGTCGGCGATCATCTCGCGCTCGGGGTTGTGTTTGATCTTGCCGTCCTTGTCCTTGTAGGACAGCCCGGCGATGGTGGAAAGCTCGCGGCCTTCGGCGACTTCCTTGCAGGTGTAATCGAATTCCTTGCGGCCCACCCAGTCAATCGCGGGCGATGCCTTCAAGGTTTCCGTCGGCAACACCATCGTGTGCGCGCCGACAAAGCCGATCTTCGTGTCGGGCTTCTGCGTCTTGATGGCTTCGGCGACCTTGCAATCGTTCTTCAGCGACGGCGTGCTGGTGTTGATGATGACGTGGTCAAAGTCCTTCGCGATGGCGAGGCATTTGGCGACGTCGATGTTGTGCGGCGGGCAGTCGAGCAATTTGGAATTCGGAACGAGCGCGGCGGGTTGCGCGAGCCAAGTGGGATACCAATAGCTGGTGACTTCGCGCCGCGCCTGATAACGCGCGCCCGCACCGCCATCGAAGCCGTCGAAGCTGGGCGGAGAAAGAAATAATGTTCTGCTCATACGCAGCGTTCAGTTTATTCGTGGAGTGGCAAATGGAAAGTGCGGCGTTGGATTAAATGGCCGGGCGTTTTTCAGGAAACCACCGGCGGCAGCGATTCAGGAGCGGTTTCTCGACCGCCAGATGATAGGCGCAGCCGGCGGCGAGGGCGGCGGCGCCGACCAGCAGGGCGAGGAGGTCGCCGGGGGAAAGCATTCCGCCCGCGCGGTTTTTCAACAGGACGACGGCCGCGTTGATGACGCCGCCGTGGATGAGGTAGATGGAGTAGGAGGCATCGCCGAGGAATTTCAGCGGGCGCGGCACGAACCGGTCGAGGCGCGGGCCGAGCATCGCCGCACTCAAGGTGATCATGGCGAAGGCCGTGCCCCAGAAAAGCGCCTGGGCCAGTTCACCGCGGAACGGAAGCCCATTGACCACGCCCGCCTGCCGCAACCAGCCCACGCCCACCAAGCCCGCGCCCGCCGCGAGGACGGTGAAGGCTTCGCGCTTGCGCCAATGCCGGCGCCGGGCGAGGTGGCAGGCGAGACAGCCCGCGTAGAATTCCAGGAAGTAGGGGCTGGCGAGGAAACTCAAGGGGAATTCCAGCCGGGCCATGCCCGGCAGGTTCGCCGCGATGACGATGCCGGCGTGGATGATGATGAATTGCCAGAGCCGCGCCCCGCGCCAGATCAGCAGCAGGAACATCGCGTAGAAGAACAGTTCGTAGCTCAATGTCCAGGCCACGTCCAGCAACGGCCAGCCGGGCTGCGGGATCAGCAGCAGCGACGCGGTGATATAGCCGGGGGTGAGTTGTTTCGCACCGCCCGGCATGACGGCCAGCATCGCCAGCTTGATCAGGCAGACCGTCCAGAAGACGGGATACAGGCGCGTCAGCCGGCGGACGATGAACTTGCGCAGGGCCGAGGGCTGGCCGATGTCATCGCGGTGCGTGTAGAAGATGATGGAGCCGCTCAAGACGAAGAAAAAATCGGCGCCCAGATAACCCGGCTGCAGCCACCGCCGGCCTGTCACGGCGATGCCGAGGTGCTGGTGGAAAAGTTTGCCGAGGTGAAACAGCAGCACGCTCACCGCCGCCAGGCCGCGAAACGCCTGCAGGCTGGCCAGATAATTGCGCGGCGCGGCGGCGGCCTCGGCGGGTTTCATCGGCGGCTACTCCGCTTTTTTGTTCGCGGCGATTTTTGCCAGCAGCTCGTCGCGCTCCGCCGTGTCGCCGGTGCCGCAATGGCTGCCGACGTGCGCCTCGTGATTGTGTGCGTCCTCTTCCTTGCGGGAAAAGGCAGCCTGCGCGCCGTTCGCTGCGGCGCGCGGGGAATTGATCGCGGCCTTGGCTTCGGACAGATGGCCTTGGCCGATGCTGACGCCGTTGAGGGCGGTTTTGACCAATTCAGCGGAAGCCGGATACGGCGCGGGTTTCGTGCCGAAGTTGTAGGCGAAGTTTTTCCAGTTGTCGCCGCGCTGGTAGTTCGTGCCGAGCGCGCCGCTGGGGTCGTAGCCGCAATGCACCATGCAATGCTCGCAGCGCGGGTCGCGCGCCTTGCCGTCCACGACGCCGTATTTGTCCCACGTCACTTTCGTGAGCATCTCCTGGTAGCCGTCGTAATGGCCGTCGGTCATCAGGTAGCACGGTGCTTTCCAACCCTTGACGTTGTAAGTGGGAATCGCCCACGCGGTGCAGGTCAGCTCGCGCTTGCCGGCGAGAAATTCCTGATAGACCGGCGTGCCGAAGATGGTGAATAGCTTGCCCCATTCCTCGATCTTGGCGAATTTCTGCCGCGTCATGTCGCGCGTGAGGAAAAATTCCTTCGGGTCTTTGCCGAGGCGGCTGGCCATGTCCTTCTTGGCGGCGTCGTAGTCGTAGCCGGGCGAAATCGTGTGGCCGTCCACTTCGAGCGAGGAGAGGTATCGGAACATGTCCTCGAGCTCCTGCACGTCGGTCTCCTTGTAGACCGTGGTGTTCGTGGCGACCTGATAGCCGCAAATCTTCGCCATTTTGATGGCGGCGACGCATTCCTTGAAGACGCCTTCGCGTTCGACGATGAGGTCGTGCGTGAATTCGAGGCCGTCCACATGGACGTTCCAATACATCCACTTGGTGGGGCGGATGACGACCTTGCTCTTGGCCGCCGCGTCGGACTTGCGGATGGTCTCGGCTTCCTTCTCGGTGATGAGTTGCTCGGCGACAAGCTGCTTGAGCTGCGGCTCGACGGCGGGCGAATAAATCGCAGCGAGGTAATCGCGCATTTTCTTCCGCATGAACACGCCGTTGGTGCAGATGTAAATCACGCGGCCCTGACCCAGCAGGCCGGCGACAAGTTCCTCGATCTTCGGATAGATGAGCGGTTCGCCGCCGCAGATGGAGACCATCGGCGCCTCGCACTCCTGCGCAACGGCGAGGCATTTTTCCAGCGGCACCATGTCCTTGAGGTTGGTGGAGTATTCGCGGATGCGGCCGCAGCCGGTGCAGGTGAGGTTGCAGGTGTGGAGCGGTTCGAGCTGCAGCACCATCGCAAATTTCGGGGTGCGCTTGACTTTGTGTTTGATGATGTGGCCGGCGATTTTCGCCGTCAACGCGAGTGGGAAACGCATAAATTTAGTGAACTTGGGCGAGCAGATCGTTCTGCTCAATGGCCGGCAACGGAGCGTCCGGCGGGGTCGTTGGCGGAAGAGATTGCATCAATCCGGGCAGGAAAAAACTTGCCGGCGAGACGCTCTGCTGGGCGTGGATGCCGCTGCAACCGGCAGTCAACAACAGAACCGGCAGCGGCAGCGCCCAGATAAGTTTTCCGTTTAATTTCAATCAAAAGCGAGTATAAGACGGGGGAGCATGTTCGCAACATCAATTTCCCCGCGCCCGGCCTGCAGCCGGCGGATTTGGTCACTGCTGGTGCTGGGACTGACGCTGCTGGTCGCCGGCGACACTGTTTTCGCGCACACCACTCCGCCCACCGCCGCCGACATGGTCGCCTACGCGGAGAAAGTTTTGCAGGCCGCCCGCGCCCGGCACGAGCGCGAGCCGACGAACGCGGAAGCCGCGTGGCAGTTCGGCCGCGCGTGCTTCGACCGCGCCGAGTTCGCCGCCAACGACACCGAGCGCGCCACGCTGGCGGTGGAGGGCATCGCCGCGATGCGTCCGCTCGTCGCGCGTGAGCCGAAACTGGCGGCGGCGCATCTTTACCTCGCGATGAATCTCGGCCAGCTTGCCCTGCTGGCCGCGCTCAAGCTGGTGGACGAGATGGAACACGAGTTCAAGGCCGCGCACGACTTGGATGAGCATTTCGAGCACGCCGGGCCGGATCGCAATCTGGGGCAGCTATATTTTCAAGCCCCCGGCTGGCCGGCGAGCGTCGGCAGCAAGAGCAAAGCGCGCAAACATCTGGAGCGCGCGGTGGCACTCGCGCCGGATTTCCCGGAGAACCAGCTCAACCTGCTGGAGGCATATTGCCAATGGAAAGACCTCAAGGGCATTCGCCGCGAACTGAAGTCCCTCCCCGCGCTCTGGCCGGCGGCGAAGACGAATTTCTCCGGCATGGCGTGGGCCTCAAGCTGGGCGGATTGGGAACGTCGCCGCGCCGCGTTGGAAACCTTGGCCGCGCGCCGGCTCGCGCCGTGACGCGGAAGAAAGTCGAAACACCGCCGCCGCTCGTGTAACCTCCCCGCATGGACCACCGCTTCCTCCTCGAACTGCTCGGCTACGTCGCCTCGGTGCTCATCGCCGTCTCGCTGATGATGAGTTCCATCCTGCGGCTGCGGCTCATCAACATGGCCGGCGCGCTGGCCTTCGCGGTTTACGGCGTGCTCATCGGCTCGTATCCGGTGGCGGTGCTGAACAGCTTCACCGTGCTGGTGAACATCTTCTTTCTGGTGCGGATTTTTCGGGCGAAGGAATATTTCCAACTCCTCCAGCTCCAGCCGGACTCGGTGTATCTGCCGTATTTCCTGAAATACTACCGCAAGGAAATCCAGCGCGCCGTGCCGGACTTTGAATATCATCCGGCGGAAAACCAGCTCCTCCTTTTCATCCTGCGCGACTGCAATCCCGTCGGCGTCTTCATCGCGGAGCAGAAACCGGACGGCGTGCTGCGCGTGCTGCTGGACTTTGTCGTCCCGCGCTACCGCAACCTCAAGATTGGGCGCTTTCTGTTCGTCGAGCAGGCGGAATTTTTCCAGCGGCGCGGCGTCCGCGAGATCGTCATCGCCCCGCGCACGGCGGAGTTCGGCGCGTATCTGGTGAAGGTCGGCTTCGCGCCCGCCGGCCGGCAGGAAGGCGCGTTCAACATCCATTACGCGGAGAAAACTCCTTGAGCGCCGCTGGACAAATCATCCCGAAAACATAACATCGCTGAAACCATTTGCCGGCGCGGCGCGTCCGTCTCGTCGAAGTTTGACCAACAAAAATCCCATGAAGAAAATCCTCTCCGTTCTCTCGTTGCTCGTGACGGCCACCGCCTTTGCCGCCGAATTCACCAACAGCGCCGGCGTCATCGGCTACAACGACACTCCGCTGCTGCCCGGCGGCAAATGGCACGTCCACGACGCCGACCGGCCGCAGCCCGTCGTCGTCACGCCCGGCACGTTCAGCTCGCAGGAAACGCCCGGCAAGCCGCCGTCCGACGCCATCGTGCTGTTCGACGGCAAGGACACCGCGCAATGGCAGGACAAGAAGGGCGAGGCGTCCGCATGGAAAATCGAGAACGGCGAACTGATCTCCACCAAAGGCAGCGACCTCATCAGCAAACAGGAATTCGGCGACATTCAGTTGCACATCGAGTTCTGCATGCCGACGCCGCACGGCGAAGTCGGACAGAAGCGCAACAACAGCGGCGTTTTCTTCATGGGCAAGTTCGAGCTGCAAATCCTCGACTGCTACGAAAGCAAAACGTATCCCGACGGTCAGACCGCCGCGATCTACGGCCAGCGCCCGCCGCTGGTCAACGCCTGCCGCGCGCCCGGCCAATGGCAGACCTACGATGTCACGTTCACCGCGCCGCGCTTCGACAAGGACGGCGCCGTCACCCAGCCCGCCTACATCACCGTCTTCCACAACGGCGTCGTCGTGCAGAACCACGCGCCCTATCTCTGGCCGAGCGTTCACAAAACCCTGAACAAATACACCCCCATGCCGCCGACCGGCCCGCTGAAATTGCAGGATCACAACAACCCCGTCCGCTTCCGCAACATCTGGGTGCGCCCGCTGGCGACCGCAGAATAATTCTCAACCGACATTCCACATGAAAAAACTTTTTACTTTTCTGCTGGTTGCGCTGGCGGTCACCACCGCACAGGCCGCGCCGAAGAAAATTCTCGTCGTCAGCACCACGCTCGGCTTCCGCCACAGCTCCATCGCCACCGGCGAAAAAGTCCTCGCCGAACTCGCCAAGACCAGCGGCGCGTTCACCGTGGACTTCCTGCAGCAGCCGCCCGGCAAACCCGCCGCGCTGAAAAAGGACGCCAGCGCCGAGGCGAAAGCCGCGTTCGCCGCCGCCGAGGCGCAGTGGGAGAAAACCGCGCTCCAGCCCGCCCTGCAAAAACTCGCGCCCGCCGCGCTCAAGAACTACGACGGCGTCATTTTCCTCAGCACCACCGGCATGCTGCCGATTCCCGACATGGACGGCTTCCTGAACTGGATCAAGTCCGGCGGCGCGTTCATCGGCATCCACGCCGCGAGCGATACCTTCCATGGCTCCGCCGAATTTTGCGGCATGCTTGGCGGCGAATTTTTGAAACACGGCCCGCAGGTCAGCGTGGATTGCCTGAATCAGGACTTGGATCATCCCGCCACCAAGCATCTCGGCAAAAGCTGGCACATCGCGCAGGAGGAAATCTACGAGCTGAAAAATTACGACCCCGCCAAAGTCCACGACCTCCTCATCTTCGACAAACATCCCCAGACCAAAGACCCCGGCCACTTCCCGTCCTCGTGGTGCAAGCCGTTCGGCCAGGGCCGCGTCTTCTACGCCGCCATCGGCCACCGCGAAGACATCTGGGATGGCAACCCCGCCATCAAAGACCGCAAGAACGGCCCGGAAACCAGCCAAGCCTACCAGGCGCATCTCCTCGGCGGCATCAAGTGGGCGCTGAAACTCGCCGAGTGACCGCGCCGGGATTTCGCATGGCCCACCGCATCGAGGACAACGCCGCCCGCGCGCGCCGCCTGTGCGAGCAGGGATTGTGGGATGAAGTGCTGACGTTCGCCGCGCAGTGGAGTCAGGAAAACCCCACCGACCATCGCGCGTTTTATTACCTCGGCTTGGGCCACAGCGGCCTCGGCCAATTCGCACAGGCGGAAACCGCCTACCGCCGCGCGCTCGCCCTCGATTCCGCCGACCCCAAAGTCTGGAACAACCTTGCCGCCGTCCTCTACGAACATTTGCAGCGCCACAGCGAAGGCATCCGCTGCATCGAGCAGGCGTTGAAACTCGACCCCGGCCACAAAACCGGCTGGGCCAACCTCGCCACGATGGTCGGTCGGCTGGGGCATTACGACAAAGCCATCGCCTGCGCCGATCGCGCCCTCGCGCTCGACCCCGATCTCGTGGAAGCCCACCTCCACAAAGCCGCCGCCGCCCGCGCGGCGGGCCGGATGGATGTCGTCCGCGAAACCTGCCTCGCCCTCGCCCGCATCGCGCCGGAACATTTCCGCCGCGCGCGCTGAACTGTTATCCGCAGATGCCGCAGATTGACACAGATTTTTTTAATCTGCGGACATCGGCGCAATCTGCGGATAAAAAATGCAGCGGCTTCATGGTCTTTGGTAGGGACGGCGCGCTGCGCCGTCCGCGCCCGGAACGAAGTGGAGGGCGCAACGGATGCGCCGTGACGTTGCTTTGCGTATCATCCGCTCCGTCGCCTGACCTGCCGCGACGGGCGCGAGCACGGCGGGCGCTGCGCTCGGCGACGGGGACATCGCAGCGCGATGTCCCTACCAAAGCAAATCCTGCCGCGCCGGGCGGACGAAAATCGCTCCGTGCCGCCCAACCGCCGTTTCGTGCGGAACAACCCCGCCGCCGTGCGGCCCAAAATCCATCCGTGCGGGCATTTTCCCGTCCGTGCGGCGAGAATTCGATCTGTGCGGGCCAACTGTCGTTCCGTGCGCGCCCGTTGCCGGTCCGTGCGGGCGAAAATCGTTTCGTGCGGCCATTTTTCGATCCGTGCGGCCCAAAACCGGAAAAATCGCCCGGTTTGACCCGGTCGTGGCGAATCACGAGCGCTTCATGGACTGCGTCGGCAGAGCGCAGCGGCGACGGCGCTTTCGCCAGACACGATACGGTGGAGAATTTCCAACCCGCGTTCCAAAGCGGTGTCGCGCTGCGCTTGCCACCGCACTCCAAGACGCGCCCGCCGGATTCACGGCTTGACAGGGATTGGACGCGGCGAAACGATGCGCCCATGCCAGCGGATGAACAATTATGAAGACAACAAATCTGATTCTCACGGCAATTGTAATGGTAGCTCTTTCAGGCTGCGCCACATCTTACCAATCCAACGGCTTGACGGGTGGTTACAGTGATACGCAATTAGCACCGGATGTTTTCCGTGTTGTCTTTTGCGGCAACGGTTACACGGAGGCGGAACGAGCACAGGATTTCGCATTATTGCGGGCAGCCGAGCTTACGCTGCAACAAGGGTTCACCTGCTTCGCTGTCATCGATGAGCAAAATTCCACAAAGACTTCGAGCTTTACCACACCTGGTTATGCAAACACCACAGCAACTGGCACTGGTTCCAGTTCTGGAAATATCTATCTCAATCCTTATGGCGGAAATTATTCAGGGACATCAAGTGCGTATGTCAATTCGAGCACAACCTATACTCCACCTCAAACGCACGTCTTTTATAAGCCTCGCACTGGGTTGCTTGTAAAAGCCTTCCAGACCAAACCCGAAGGCATCTTTACTTTCGATGCCAGCTTTCTTCAACAATCGCTGAAGAAAAAATATCGAATAGAGAGAAATGAAAGTTCTTCGGTGTTACGGAAGTAGCAGAATCTGCGGAATGAGTTTATTTCCCCTCTGAACTCTGCTTTCATCCCGGCATGGCAACGCCGGAGAAGAAATTGTTTTTGTTGGACGGCATGGCGCTGGTTTACCGGGCGCACTTCGCGTTCATCCGCGCGCCCATCCTCACCTCCACCGGCTTCAACACCTCCGCCATCTACGGCTTCGCCAACACGCTGCTGGACATCATCGGCAAGCAGTCGCCCACGCACCTGGCCGTGGTGTTCGACACCGCCGCACCCACCGCTCGCCACACCGAGTTCGCCGATTACAAGGCGCACCGCGAGGCGATGCCGGAGGAATTGAGCGCCGCGCTCCCGCACATCAAGCGGCTCATCGACGCCTGCAACATCCCGCGCCTCGAACTCGATGGCTTCGAGGCCGACGATATCATCGGCACGCTCGCCAAACGCGCGGAGCAGGAGGACTTCCTCGAACTCGACGGCTTCGAGGCCGACGACATCATCGGCACGCTCGTCAAACGCGCGGAGCGGGAGGACTTCCGCAGCTACATGGTCACGTCGGACAAGGATTTCGGCCAGCTCGTCACGGACAAGACGTTCATCTACAAGCCCGGTCGCGCCGGCGACGACGTGGAAATCCTCGGCGTGCCGGAAGTGCTCGCGCGTTGGAACATCCAGTCGCCCGCGCAGGTCGTGGACGTGCTCGCGCTCATGGGCGACGCCTCGGACAACATCCCCGGCGTGCCCGGCATCGGCGAAAAGACGGCGATGAAGCTCATCACCGAATTCGGCAGCGTGGAAAATCTGATCGCCCGCACCGGCGAACTCAAAGGCAAGCTCAAGGAAAACCTGGAGAACCACCGCGCCGACGCCGAGCTATCCAAGCGCCTCGCCACCATCAACTGTAACGTGCCGTGCGCGCTCGAACTTGAGCCGCTGCAACGCCGCCCCTTCAACGACGACGCGCTGAAGGCGTTGTTCGTGGAGTTCGAGTTCAACTCGCTCGGCCGCCGCGTGTTTGGCGATGGGTTCAAAGCCGGTCGCGGCCCGCAGCGGTGCTCGGTTTGCCATCATCATCGCCCAGGACGAAGTCGCAAGTGGCTCATACACGATTCGTGACATGACATCCGCTGTCGCCGCGCACCTCAAGACCATCGCCGACGTGCCGCATGAATATCACATCGCCGCCACGCCCGCCGAGCGCAAGCAGCTCATCCAGACGCTCGCTGGCCTGAAATCATTCTGCTTCGACACCGAGACGACCGGCCTCGACCCCAAGCAGGCCAAGCTCGTCGGCTTGTCTTTTTCATTCGCGGCGCACACCGGGCATTATGTGCCCATTCCGCAGGACGCCGACTCGGCCAAGAAAATTCTCGAAGAATTCCGCGCCGTGCTGGAAGACGAGCGCATCGAAAAAGTCGGGCACAACCTCAAGTTCGATCTGAGCGTGCTCAAGTGGCAGGGCTTCGCCGTGCGCGGCAAGTTGTTCGACACGATGGTCGCGCACAGCCTCGTCGAGCCGGAGCAGCGGCACGGCATGGATTACTTGAGCGAGGTCTATCTCGGCTACACGCCCGTGCCGATTAGTAAGCTCATCGGCGAGAAAAAATCCACGCAGCTCAGCATGGCCGACGTGCCGCTCGCGCAGATTGCCGAATACGCCGCCGAGGACGCCGACGTCACCTGGCAATTACGCGCCGCGCTTGAACCGCTGCTCAAGCAGCGCGGCCAGGAACGCGTGTTCTTTGAGGTCGAGTCGCCGGTGCTACCCGTGCTCGTGGACATGGAATACGAGGGCATCCGCGTGGACGCCGCCGCGCTCGCGGAGTTCGCCGAGCTGCTCGCCAAGGAAATGGCCGAGCACGAAGCCGCCGTTTACGAACTCGCCGGCACGAAGTTCAATCTCAATTCGCCGCGCCAGCTCGGGCAGATTCTGTTCGACGTGCTCAAGATTGCCGAGAAGCCGAAGAAGACCAAGACCGGCCAATACACCACCGACGAGCAGACGCTCACCGAACTCGCCGGCACGCACGCCATCGTCCAGCGCCTGCTCGATTTCCGCACCGCCACGAAGCTCAAGTCCACCTACGCCGACGCGTTGCCCGAAGCCATCTGGCCCGCGACGGGCCGTGTTCACACGACCTACCAGCAGGTCGCGACGAGCACCGGGCGGTTGAATTCCACGAACCCCAACCTGCAAAACATTCCCATCCGCACCGAACGCGGACAGGAAATCCGCAAGGCCTTCGTCCCGCGCGACGCCGGGCACACGCTGCTCTCGGCGGATTATTCGCAGATCGAACTGCGCATCATCGCCGCGTTGAGCCGCGAGCCGGCGATGCTCGAAGCGTTCGCCTCCGGCCTGGACATTCACGCGGCCACGGCGGCGCGGGTGTTCGGCGTGGCGCTGGACACCGTCACGCCGGAGATGCGGCGCAAGGCCAAGATGGTCAACTTCGGCATCATCTACGGCATCTCGGCGTTCGGGTTGGCGCAGCGGCTCGGCATCCCGCGCGGCGAGGCGGCGGAGATCATCGCGCAATACTTCGCGCAGTTCCCCGGCATCCGCGGCTACCTCGACACGACCATCGCGTTCGCACGGCAACACGGCTACGTGGAGACCGTCACCGGCCGGCGGCGTTACCTGCGCGACATCAACTCCGCCAACGGCACCATCCGCGCCGCCGCCGAGCGCAACGCCATCAATGCGCCCATCCAAGGCACGGCGGCGGACATGATCAAGCTGGCGATGACCGCCATCCACCGCGAACTCGCCGCGCGCCGGCTGAAGACGCGCATGTTGCTGCAAGTCCACGACGAACTGGTGTTCGACCTCTACCGCCCCGAAGAAAAGGAAGTCCGCGAACTGGTGGCCGAGAAAATGAAAACCGCCATCGCCCTCGACGCGCCGGTGGACGTGGAAATCGGCACCGGCGACAACTGGCTGGCCGCGCATTGAGCCACCGGAGGGACGAGTTACAAGAGTCCCAAAGCAACGGAACGAACCGCGACAGCAGAACTGACAGCGCCAACGGCAGCTGTCTCCGGCAATTTGTTGTTAAACGACTTTGTGTGACTCAACAACAACAACTCTCGCAATAAAACCGTGTCCTGATTCCAGCGTAGCTCCAACCCAAACCGAAAGCTTGGAGGCGCTTGAAACCGGATAGCCGGCATGACGACTTCGAATGCAAACGAAATGCTCCTCGCGTCCACCTAATAAAAATGGCGTTGTAAAATCCAACCGATAATCGGGCGCTGACCGATAAGCTTTGCCGGAACTTCGCGTGTGCGAAACCATGCTCTGCCGCCCGTGCCGCTGTAAATGGCGACAATCAACGCTATGACAACCAAAGCGAGCAGAATGTAACCGATAATCATGGCTAGTCGCCTATCACTATGTTTATACCGCAGCGCCTTCCCGCCGCCGCTCACGTCTGATTTTCTTCCCCGAGGCAAACATCTTGGGTGCATGAAAGCCCGCCGCCGGATTTCCTTCAAGCATTATCGCGCCGACCTGTTCCGGCGCACATCAGGCGAGGGCGCGGTTGATGCGCTCAATAGCTTCGTCAATCTGCGCGGTGCTGCCGAAGCCGATGACGACGGCGTCCACGCAGTCGCAGTTCATGGCGTAGCGGATGGCCTGCTCGCGGTCTTCAGGGTTCTGGAAGGTGCCGTTGCCGACGAGTTTCATGCCGATGATGCCGCGGCCCTTGGCGTGCATGGCTTTGATCTCCTTCATTGCGGCGGGCATGTCGCCGGGCAGTTTCATGTCGGGCGTGGGGCCGTCCACGCAGCAGCCCTGCGGGTTGATGCGGACGAGGTGGACGTTCACCCAGTCGGTGGTCGTGGCGCTCTGCAAGGCGGGCAGGCCGTGGCAGGAAACGCCTTTGAGCCGGACGATTTTCTTCGCCTGCGCCTCGGCGATGGCGTCCATCATGCGCTTCAGATCGTCGGGCCAGGTGGCGCTCTGCGTGCAGTGCAGCAGGAGGCTGTCGAGGTATTCCACGCCGAGTTCGCGGCGGTATTGGTCAATGGTCTGCAAGACTTTCTCCGGCGTGGCGGCGGCACGGCAGGGAATCTTGGTCTGGATGAAAAGTTTTTCGCGCGGCAAACCCTTGATGGCTTCGCCGACCATGCCGTGGGTGCGGTAATTTTGCGCGGTGTCAATGTAGGTCAGGCCGCGGTCGTAGGCGTAGCGGATGAGGCGGGTGAAGCCTTCCTGCCCCAGATCGCGCTGGACCTTGCCGCCGGCGCTGCCGGTGCCGAGGCCGAGGCGGGAAATCTTCACACCCGTCTGGCCGAGGAAAACCTGGTCGGCGGCGGTGCGCTTGGGCGCGGCGGCGAGGAGTTGCGGCGCGGCGAGCGCGGCGCCGGCGAGGACGGCGGAGCGCTGAAGGAATTCGCGGCGGGAGAATGAAGCGGAGTTCGAGTCGGGGTTTTGCTTGGCGTTCATGGTTGGGTTAATTTAACGGCGCTCGCGCGCCGGTCAACCCGTCAGACACGCTGCGCGGGCGCGAGGTTACCGCTATTTTTCCCCGCGATAAACGCACCGCGCGGTGCAGGTCTCGGCCACGACGATTTCCGTGAGCAGCGGGAGCTTCGGCTTGAGCTGCTTCCAGATCCACGCGGCGACGACTTCGCTCGTGGGGTTTTTCAGGCCGGGGATTTCGTTGAGGTAATGGTGGTCAAGCTTTTCCCAGATGGGTTTGAACGCCGCCGTGATGTCGGCGGAGTCCATGACCCAACCGAGGCGCGGGTCGCAGTCGCCGGCCACGACGATCTCCACGCTGAAGCTGTGGCCGTGCAGGCGACGGCATTTGTGCGTCTTGGGCAACAGCGGCAGCAGATGCGCCGCCTCAAACTGAAACGATTTTCGCAGTTCCATTTTCATAAAATTATTCAGGCGTGGGGCGTGGGGCGCTGGGCGCAAGGGAAGCAGCGCGAGGCGTTGAGTTGTTCCGGGCGCGGACGAGTGCGCCCAGCATTTTCCCGAGTTCGGCGCATTGACCAAGGAGCGGCTCGACTTGCGCGGCGGTGAAATACCCAACGTCACGGGCGATTTCCAATTGGGTCGCCAGTTCAGCTAGCGAACCTTTGGCGATGTGGAAGAACCGTATGGAATCCTTGTCCGATTTCCGCTCGTCGCCCTCGGCGATATTGCTCGGCACGCTCACGGCGCTCCGCCGCAACTGATCAATCAGCGAAAAATCGTGCTTGATGCTTTCGCTCCTTGTCAGCCGATAGATTTCAACGGCCAAGGCTTTCGCCCTCTGCCAGACAATCAAACTTCTAAAACCTTGCTCGTTCATAATTCAGTTCCTCGCGCCTTGCGCCCTGCGCCTCACGCCTCGACCTCCGTCCAACGGACGAGGTCGCCCAACGCCGGCCGCCCGTCGTGCCGCCACGCCAGCGGCGGATTCTGCATTTCGCCGAGCGGACAAATCCGCGTCGCGCCCCAGCGCGCGAGTTCCGCCGCCAGCTTCGGCGCGCGGCCTTCGGTGGCGGCGAGGCCCACCGTCGAAACTTTCCCGCGCAC
>JAPLTZ010000308.1 GCA_026397895.1 Verrucomicrobiota bacterium
CGAAGCGTTGCGGCACGCGAGCAGCCACGAAGGCTCGCACACTTTCATCACGCACGAGTTCGTGGATTCCGTGAACAAGGGTCGTCGTCCCGCCATCGACATCCGCGAGGCGCTGGCCTACACCGTGCCGGGCATCATCGCGCATCAGTCCGCGCTGAAAGATGGCGAGTCGCTGAAGATTCCGACCATTGCCTGAAAATTCAAACGCCCGCAAAACCATGAAACACATCCTATCGCTGGCTTGTGTTCTCACGGTTCTTGGCAGTTACAGCCATGCCGCCGACTCTTCTGCGCCGGATAAACTGGCGGCCAGTTTTACCACGCCACCGGCTTCAGCGCGACCGTGGGTCTATTGGGGTTGGATGAATGGCAACCTCACGAAGGAAGGCATCACCGCCGATCTGGAGGCGATGGCGCGGGTGGGGATTGGCGGCACGATTGTCCTCAACGTCGGTGCGGGCGGCGGTGGCGGCTGCGCCGTGCCCGCCGGACCGGTGGATTTCATGAGTCCGGCGTGGCGCGGCATTTTTTCGCACACGGCGCAAGAGTCTGCCCGGCTGGGTTTGCAGTTCACGATGAATGACGACGACGGTTGGAGTGGCAGCGGCGGGCCGTGGGTCACGGTGGAAAACTCGATGCAGACGCTTACCTGGAGCGAGACGATTGTGGACGGGCCGAAGAAATTCGATACCGTCCTGCCGCAGCCATTCACGCGGCTGAATCATTATCGCGACATTGCCGCGTTCGCCTTGCCGACACCTGATGCGATGGACTTTCGCGCGGCTTCGCCGAAGGTGATGACGAGCGACGCCAAGTGCGAGGTCGCGGCGCTCACAGATGGCAAACTCGACACCACGGCCTTGTTGGCGACTTCGGCTGCCGGCCCGGTGACGTGGATTCAATTTGAGTTTCCGCAGCCGTTCCGCGCGCAAGCGGTCACGCTTTGCACTTATTCCCGCGATGTCGAAGGGCACAACCACAAGCCCGACGGCGGCGAGATTCAAGTTTCCGCCGACGGCAAAATGTTCCGCAAGCTGCAGCCGTTTTCGCTGCCGGCGGGAACATTCGTTGGTGTCAGCTTCGCGCCGGTGGAGAGCCGCTACTACCGGATAGCTTTTAATCGTCCGCTCGCAAAGAACAGCGTGATTGAACTCGCTGAAATCACTTGGCACGCCGACGCCCGCGTGCCGGGCTGGCCGGGGAAGGCAGGTTATCTGGTCGAGTGGAATTATGCGTCGCCACAACCGAAAGCCACCGGCATACCGCAATCAAGTGTGATTCAACTCGGCGAGCGCATGGCCGGAGATGGCCGGCTAACTTGGGACGTTCCGCCGGGCCGCTGGACGATTCTCCGGCTCGGTCACACCGCCACCGGCCGGATCAATCGCCCCGCCACGCCGTCCGGCACGGGGCTGGAATGCGACAAGTTGAGCAAGGCGGCCATTGAACAGCATTTCCAAGGCTTCATCGCCAAGCTCGCCGAGGAAAACAAGCCGCTCGTTGGAAAAGGATTCAACGCCCTCCATGTGGATTCGTGGGAAGTCGGCGCGCAAAACTGGACGCCGGCGTTCCGTGAGGAATTCCGCGCCCGACGAGGATACGATCCGTTGCCGTGGCTGCCCGTTGCCACCGGTCGGGTCATTGATAATGCAGATGTCTCCGAACGCTTTCTCTGGGATTTCCGCAAGACCATCGCGGAGCTCACCGCCGACAATTATTACGGCCACTTGCGCTCGCTGGCGAACAGCAAAGGCTTGGAGGCGTCCTTCCAGACCGGCGGCAAAGCGAATGTGGACACCTTGCAATGCGTTTCGCGGGCGGACATCCAAAACGCATCTTTTGCCTACAGCTTTCCGCCGGAGTCGAACATCGCCAACAAGGTGGCAACCTCGGCGGCACACATCGCGGGGAAATCTTTGGTCACGGCCGAGGCGTTTACCACGCTCCACGCCAAATGGGATCAGCACCCGTATCTGCTCAAAGGCATCGGCGACCTGATGCTCTGCCAGGGCGTGAACTGTTTTGTCATTCACCGCTATGCCGCGCAGCCGTGGCTGAATCTCGCGCCGGGAATGACCTACGGCCCGTGCGGCGTGCAGTTCGAACGGACGACGACGTGGTTCGAGCAGAGCAAGGCATGGCTGGAATATCTCGCGCGCTGCGACGCGCTGCTGCAACAGGGCCGTTCCGTCGCCGATGCGTGTGTCTTCACCGGCGAAAGTCCGCTGGCGTCGCGCCTGTCGTTGCCTGATTACGGCAAGGCCCGTGGCTACGACTACGACGTCTGCAACGACGAAACTCTCGCCGCAATGTTGGTCAAGGACGGAAAGCTCGTGCTGCCCTCCGGCGCAAGTTATCGCGTCCTGGTGCTGCCCGACTCCGACCGCATGACGCCGAAAGCGCTGGGCAAGATTGCCGAGCTGGTTCGGCAGGGCGCGCAGGTGCTCGGCCCGAAACCCGAACGCTCGTTCAGCTTGGAGAATTATCCGGCGTGCAATCAGCAGGTGCGGAATCTGGCGTCCCAGTTGTGGGGCGACACTGCTGCTGACAAGGGCGCGCACGCCGTTGGTTCTGGCAAAGTGTATTGGGGTCAGCCGCTCGCCGAAGTCTTCGCCGACCTGAAGTTGCCGCCGGACGTGGAATGGAGTTCACTGAGCGGAAACACCAATCTGGTGTGGATTCACCGGCAACTCCCCGATGCGGAAATTTATTTCATCGCCAATCAAACCGAGAGCAACACGACCGCCGACGTGACCTTCCGCGTTGCCGGGAAAACGCCGGAACTGTGGCGTCCCGACATCGGTCAGCGGGAAAATGCCGCGCTGTGGCAACCGACCAGCGATGGCCGCACCACTGTCTCCCTGCGATTCGAACCCTACGGCTCGACGTTTGTCATTTTCCGCAAGCCGGCCAGCGCCGAGTCGTTCGCCTCGCTAACCTGCAACGGCGCGAAGGCGGACAACGCCGAACTCCACGTCACGCCGCGCGGCTGTGAGTTGCTGGCATGGCAGCCCGGACGCTACGAAGCAATCACGCCAGGCGGAAAGAAAATCGCCATGACCGTCAGCGATGTTCCGCCGTCCGTCGCTGTCGGTGGCGCGTGGCAAGTGAGCTTCCCGCCGAAACTCGGCGCGCCAGCTTCCGCGTCGTTTGAGAAACTCATTTCCTGGACCGAACACGCCGACCCCGGCATCAAATTTTTCTCCGGCAGCGCAACGTATGAAACGGAGATCGACCTTCCCGCCACCTTCACGGCGATAGGGAACAAAGTTCAACTCGACTTGGGCGCGGTCGGAGTGATCGCCGAGGTGATGGTGAACGGCCACGACCTCGGAATCCTGTGGAAGCCGCCGTTCGCCGTTGATGTCACGCAGGCGATTCGGCCCGGCCGAAACACGCTCAAAATCCGCGTCACCAATCTCTGGACGAACCGTCTCATCGGCGACGAGCAAAAACCGCCCTATCTGAAATGGGTGGCGGCCGGCGGCCCGACGGAGTGGCCCGAGTGGCTGAAAAACGGAGCAACGCCACCCAACAATGGTCGCATCGCGTTTGCCACCTGGCGGCTCGTGAGCAAGAACACGCCGCTCCTGCCGTCCGGCTTGCTCGGCCCGGTGACGCTGCGCGTGGCGAAAACAATTCCCATCAACCCTTGAACCGAAGTAAAATTTTGAAATGAAAAAGCTCCTCGTCGTCTGCTGCGCGCTCACTGTTTTCGGCGGCGAAATTTTCGCGGCGGCGCCGGTCGTTCCAGAACCGACGTTGGCCAATGTCGCCTATGGCCGACACCCGAAACAGGTGCTGAATTTTTGGAAGGCAAAGTCCGACCAGCCCACGCCCCTGGTGTTCTTCATCCACGGCGGCGGCTGGAGGGGTGGCGATCTCTCCCGGGTGGGGGTTTTGTTGCCGGTGTCGGAGGTGCTGGCAGCCGGTATCTCGGTGGTTTCGATTGAATACCGTTTTATTCCCGAGGCAACCGCCGACAAGGAAGTGCCGCCGGTCAGAGGGCCGCTCACCGACGCGGCGCGCGCGCTGCAGTTTGTGCGCAGCAAGGCAACCGAATGGAACATTGACAAGGCACGAATTGCCGCCTCGGGCGGGTCGGCGGGCGCGTGTTCCAGCCTGTGGCTTGCCTTTCATCCTGACCTGGCCGATCCCAAGAACTCTGATCCCGTGGCGCGCGAATCCACGCGCCTCTGGTGTGCGGCGGTGATTGGGGCGCAGACGACGCTTGATCCGCAGCAGATGAAAGAATGGACCCCCAACAGTTATTACGGCGGCCATGCGTTTGGTTTCGCACCCGATCCAAAGCAGCAGGGTGAAGCGCGGCGGCAATCCGAATTTGATCGTTTTCTCGCAGACCGGGAAAAAATCCTGCCGTGGATCGCGGAATACTCACCCTATGCGCTGGTCACTGCCGACGACCCTCCGGTTTATCTCTTTTACTCCAGTCCGCCCGCTCTCGGACAGAATCAGAAAGACCCGACGCATACGGCCAACTTTGGAGTCAAGTTGCTGGAAAAATGCAAAAGCGCAGGCGTCGAGTGCGAGTTCTTCTATCCCGGCGCAACCAATGTTCAGCATGTCACGGTGAAGGATTATCTTATCGAGCGGCTCAAGTCTCCGCGCGCGCTCGGCCACGGCGAGGGGGCCAACAATTACCCGGCGTCGGAGCGAAAAGGCAATGTGTTGCCGCCGGTTGCCAAGCCGAAGCCAGCGGCGGGAGTGACGACTGGAGTTTTATCCTTGGCGAAAGCCAAAGGTGACTTGCAACTCACTGGCTGGGTGCAGCGGGCCGTTCGTTTTATCGCCGCGCCCGTATTCACCCTCGCTGCGCCGAAAGACGCCGTCCGCTATCAGGCACAGCTCACAGATGCGACGGGAAAGACGTTGAAAATCAATTCCGCCAACCCGGAGCTGAATCTGGCGGACATCTGGGCGAAAATCGCGCCGGGCAGTTTCTCTGGGAATATCTCCGCCGTGGATCAGGACGGACGTGTCATCGCGAGTATGAAGGGCAAATGGCACAAGGCCCGGCCATTCGACAAAACCATGTCACTGCCGCCGCTGCCGCGTCCCTGGCCCGAAGTCATCGAACGCGCGATGGATTTTCTGATCAACTACCGGCATCTGAAAGGCCACGACCCCAAGCACCCCGCAATTCTGTGGCATGCGAACTACAATTTCGACAACGGCAACATCAGCGCGAAAGTTTATCCGGCTC
>JAPLTZ010000448.1 GCA_026397895.1 Verrucomicrobiota bacterium
ACCATCGGCAATGGTGGGCAAAACCCGGGCAACACGATCGTGCTGGCTTCGGGGGCGAATACCTTCACCTATTCCGCCGCAGGTTTGTGGGATAGCGCGCAAGTCGGGCAGACGGTGCTTTTTTTGCCCAGTGCAGTGACCATCAATTTGCCACTACCGATTGGAACAACTATTACAGCGATCAACACGGGCACGCGGACGATTACAGTTTCCGCGACTTCAGTTGGGGCTTTCAACAGCGCGTCCGGCGTCTGGTATGGCGACGCCTGCGGGCTGGGCATCGCTCCCAAGGCGGCGGCGAACCTGGTTTTTAGCGGTGCCAGCACATTGCAATACACCGGGCCGACGGCTACCACTGATCGCGGGTTCACCATCAACGCTGGCGTCACCGCCACCTTTGAGGTCACCAACGCGGCGACCGACCTGACTTTCACCGGCACAATGGCGTCGGCCACCACGGGTGGGCTTACGAAATCCGGCGCGGGCCGGTTGACGTTGAAAAGCGCGCAGAATTACACCGGTGCCACCACGCTTTCCGCCGGCCAGCTTTTCGTCATGAGTCCCGGCTCGCTGGCTGCCGGCAGTGCCGTGGCGGCGAACGCGGGCACACTCGGCGGCAACGGCACCATCAACGGCTCCGTCACCGTCGCCTCCGGCGCGGATAAAATCATCGTGCCGGGCCAGTCCAACGTGGTCGGCAACCTGACCGAGGGCAACCTCACGCTCAACGGCAACAACCACTATCAATATCGAAAATTTACCCACACTGGCCAATGGTAATTACGTTTTGATTACCGCTGGCACTTCCTTGGGTGGCTCGGCGGCCAACTTCGCCGTTTCTCCGGCGTCCGCACCGGGGCAGACCTACACGCTTGTTCATGATGCCAGTGCCAAGACGCTCACGCTGAACGTGGCGGCGGCTGGGGCGGTGACTTACCAGTGGATCGGCAGCGCGACGAGCGATTGGGACATTGGCACCACCGCGAACTGGTCGAACGCCCCCGGCGCGCTGGTGGTCTATGCGGACGCCAGTGATGTGGTGTTCAACGCCAACGGCAGCGCGTTTCCCACCGTCAACATCCCCGGCACCGTGTCGCCCTCGTCCGCGACCGTGAGTGCGGCGACGGACTACACCTTCAGCGGCACCGGCAAGATTAGCGGCACCGGCGGGTTGAGCAAGAGTGGCGCGGGCAAGCTGACCATCAGCACCGCCAACGATTACACCGGGGCTACATCCTTGGACAGTGGGACGGTGAACCTCAACGCCACCGAGACGCCCGGCACCTCCGGCCCGCTGGGCAAGAATAACACGATCAGCCTGCTGGGGGCCACGCTGCAATACTCCGCCGCCAACACCGCCGACTACTCCAGCCGCTTCAATCCGTCGGGCGCGCAGACGGTCAACATTGACACCGCCGGGCAAAACGTGACCTTCGCCACCGCTTTGCCGAGCGCAGCGACCTTGAGCAAGGTTGGCAACGGCACGCTGACGCTCTCGGCTTCCAACAACATCTCCGGCCTCGCCACCGTGTCGGCGGGCACCTTGGCGCTCACGGCGACAAACACGTTTGCCGGCGGACTAACTGTTTCTGGTGGCATCCTAGATTTGGGCAATATACCCGGTGGCGTCAATCAGGCGGCCGGCCCGGTGACCATTTCCGGCGGCACGATCACCAACGGCAGTTTGCTGGGCTCATCTTATGCCGGACAAAGCGGCACGGTGGCCGCGAAGCTGGCAGGTCAGAACATCCCCCTTACCAAAACCACCTCTGGAACCTTGGTTCTCTCCACCAATAACACTTGCGGTCTCATCACCGTGAACGCCGGCATTTTGGCCATCACTGGCTCGCAAACCAACACCGGGGCTGGCGGAATCGCGGTTGACGGTGGCATCCTCACGAATAGCGGCAGCATCAACATCGGGACAGCCGCGATGTATGCCGGTAACGCGGCGGCATCAAAAGGCGTCATCAATATCGGCGCTGGCACAGTTGTGCCGGCCAAATTTGAGGCCGGTCTTGTCGCTGGCGCCAGCGGAGCGCTCAACATCAGCGGCGGCAACTTCACCACTACGCAAGGAACGGTGGACGACGCCAACTTCCGCGTCGGCAAGGTGGGTTACGGAGCATTCACCCTGTCGGGCGGCACGGTCACGGTGCAACGGTTCCAATCGCAGGGTGGAACTGGGGCCACGGGCATCTCGCTGGTTTCGGGCGGCACCTTGAACGTGATTGAAAATCTGATCATTGGCCGAAATGGCGCGGCTGGCGGGCAGGGAGTCTTGACGGTTTCCGGCGGCACGGTGAACCATGCCGCCGCGGCCGCCGCGATCAATGTGGGCAACGCCTCCGGCGTGCGCGGTGAACTGAATCTGACGGGCGGCACCATCAACAACACCGGGCAAACCGTCTCTTTCGGTGCCGGCAGCGGCACCGCCACGGGCATTGTGAACCTCAATGCCGGCTTACTGATCGCCAATGGATTCTTGGTCACGGACGGCGCCAACGCGGTGAACCTGAACGGGGCCACGCTCCAGTCGTCCCTGACC
>JAPLTZ010000349.1:0-4807 GCA_026397895.1 Verrucomicrobiota bacterium
AAAAACCTGAAAGCTGAAATACTATCGCGGGCTTCTTTTGTTTTTATGGTTGGTGATAAAAATACAATCCAGATATAACATGCGCCCTGACGCAATTTATGCAAACCGTGAAACACAAAGGTTCTGAAAATACCCGGGAGAATTACAAAGGAATTCCGATCCATTCGGGGAGAGGGGTTCATCAGAGAATCGGGGAAATAATGCAGCAGCATTTGCCTCCCGGCAGCCGGGTAGCTGATTTGGGGGCAGGAGATGGGGCTCTCAGTTTGCGATTGAGCGATCTGGGTTTTGAAGTGGTGGCGTTCGACCTGGACACCGCCGGATGGAGGCTGAAAGACGTGCCTTGCCACCAAGCCGACCTGGACCGTGACCTCTCGGCGCTCAAGTCAGCAGGGCCGTTTGCCGCAATCTGCGCGGTGGAGGTCATCGAGCATTTGGAAAACCCGCGCAATTTTTTGCGGGGAATAATTCAGGCTGGCGGCGACGGCTCACTGCTGGTCATCACCACGCCCAACCCGCTGGACACTTTTTCCTGCATCGCCATGTTCACGCGCGGCATTTTCAACTGGTTTAGTCGGATGCACTATGCGAGTGGTGGACACATTTCCATTTTGCCGTATTGGCTGATTGATGAGCATTTGAAGTTTCTCGGCGTCCGAAGTCAGGAATGGCAGTTTCTTAGTCCCTATCAACATCCGGTTGCCTGGAAGCAGTGTGTCTATCGGGTGTTGGTGCGACTCCGGCAAATGCTCGTCAAGGATCAGGCAAGCTGTGGACACGAAGGGCAAAACGCGATTGCGATTGTGCATTTATAAGTGACAATCACAGTTTTAGCATTCACATGCCTTCAAGACTTTCCATTCTTTATGTTGGACCGATGGTGGCCGGCAGCACAACCATGCAGCGAGCGCAGGCGTTTCGGGATCTGGGACACCAACTTACCTGTGTAACCACGGAAGCAGTTACACAGGCAGTCGTAAAACCCTCGCTATTTTCCCGCCTCCGGCGAAAAATAACCGGTCCACAGGATCAAGTGAAAGCGAACGTTGGCATCTTGCAGGCAATGCAAACGCAGCCGTTTGATTTGCTCTGGATAGACAAGGGGTTGACGATACAGGCCAAGACCTTGGCGCTAGCCCGCATCTATCAGCCCCGGTGTCGTATTGTTGGGTTTTCGCCTGATGACATGATGAACCCGGTTAATCAATCGCGGCATTTTTTGAAAGGGTTGCCGCACTATGATTTTTATATCTCCAACAAGAGTTATAATGTAGCGGAACTGCAAGGGTTGGGTTGTCCCAAGGTATTATTCATGGAAAATGCGTATGACCCGCATACGCATCGCCCTCTGCCAGTTGGCGAAGCAGAACGCAAGCGTCTAGGCGGAGTCGTGGGGTTTGTCGGTCAGTGGGAGCCGGAACGCGCTGAATCCCTGCGTAAACTTGCGCTTGCGGGTATTTCGGTGCGCGTTTGGGGCTACACATGGGAGCGCATGAAGAATGTGCCGCCGAATTTGATGCTGGAGAACAAACCTCTCTGGGGCGATGAATATGCACAGGCCTTGCGCGCCTTCGACATTAATCTTTGTTTCTTGCGTAAATGTAACAGAGATTTGCAGACTACCCGTTCTATTGAAATTCCGGCTTGTGGCGGATTCATGCTGGCAGAGCGAACATGTGAACACTCACAACTTTTTGTTGAAGGCCAAGAGGCGGATTTCTTTTCCGATGATGAAGAACTTCTGGGCAAGGTTCGACACTATCTTGATAATCCACCCGAACGTCATCGCATAGCCGAATGGGGATTAAAGCGTTGCTTGCGCGACAAATACAGTTATTCAGAACGAATACAGCATCTGCTGACAAAGATTTTCAGTCATGATATCAGAACCGCAAACTAAATCCCATTCCGGGCAACCGGTCAGTGTGCCCGCGCCGGGAAAACTGACCCTGTTTCTGACGCGGCAGCAGTGGGTGTTGGCGGTGGTGGTGGGCGGGCTGCTGGCGGTTTGCCTGCAAAGATACTACGAAAACATCTCGCCGTGGATCGGGGGGATGTTGTTTTTGCTGGGGGTGATCACCGTGCATCTTCGCTATGCCAGCCGGTTCATCGTGCCGTTTCCGCACATCGCCCTGTTGATGGGGGCGCTGCAATATGTCCTCGCGGCGTGGATTTCCACCCAATATCCAAGTGATAATCCGGCTTACAACATCGGCAGCCGCATCCCGACGTATTTGGGATATGCCGTGCCGGTGATGGTCGCGTGCATGATCGGCTGGGGCATCGGGCTGGCCCGATTACGCCCCTCCCCGCCGGCGGCGGTGCGCGCCGCACCGGACTTGCTCATCGGCCTCGACATGCTGATAGTGGTCGGCTTTATCGGCGTAGTTCTGGCCCGGCATTTTCAAGGCACCGGGCTGGCGTTCATCTTCGTGTTGACGGCGAATCTGCGTTATGTGGGGGCATTGGGGCGGATGCTGTGCAAAGGTTCGGGCTGGACGTGGCGGCTGGGGCTGGTGCTGTCGTTGGAGGTGCTGTTCGCCGCCAAGTCGGCGATGTTCCACGGCCTGATATTGTGGACGGTCTGGACACTCGCCCTGTGGGTGATCCTGTTCAAGCCGTCGTGGGGGAAATTGACGGCGGTGATCGCCGCGGCGTTCCTGCTGCTGCCCGCGTTGCAGGAATCGAAATGGGAATTGCGGCGGCATCTGGAACAGGAGGAGCAGGGCGGCGGCACGGTGACGGAAAATTCCTTTGAAAAATCCCTGCTCTGGCTTTCGTATCTCCGGGAAAGCGTGCAGACCACCATCACCGGCAATCTGGACGAATATTTCATCGCGGAAACGGTGGTGCGTTACAACCAGGGCTGGATCGTGGACCGGGTCATGCAGATTGTGCCGGAAGGCGAGCCTTACGCCCGTGGGGAGACGATCAAGGATGCGTTCGTCGCCTCCCTGCTGCCGCGTTTCATCATGCCGAACAAGGTCATCGCCGGCGGGCGGGCGAACATGGAAAAATATGCCGGCATCCAGCTCAACTAGGACACCAGCATGAACCTGGGCTATGCGGGCGAGATGTATGCGAACTTCGGCCACGTGGGCGGCATCATCGCCTGCGGTGTTTATGCCTTGGTGCTGGCGCTGGTGTTCCGCTGGATTTGCGCGCGGGCATTCACCGCGCCGCTGTGGTGGTGCGTGATGCCGTATGTGGGTTTTTCAGCGTTGAAAGCCGAGGACGGGGTGGCGGAAATCCTCAACTGGACGGTCAAGGCGACCGTGGTGATGGCGGCGGTGTGCTATGCCTTTCCGGCGTTCCGCCGGGCGCTGTTTTTGCCGGAAGGCGGAAATCAGAAAATGGAAATGGGAAAGCAGAAAGCAGAAAGCAGAAAGCGGAGGGTCGGGCGGAGGCGGGCGGGCCGGGTGATGGGAGCTCCGGCCAAACCGTGAACCTATGCGGATACTTTTCGCCACGCCGTATTATTTCCCGGAGCTGAAATTCGGCGGGCCGCCGCAGAAGATGCACGCCTTCAGCCGCGGGCTGGCGCAGCGCGGCCACGAAGTCCAGGTCGTCACCTTCCATTCGGAGCAGCCGCGCGCCTGCCGCGTGGAACTGATGGACGGCGTGCGGGTGCAATATCTTCCGTGGTTCGGTCGCCGCCTGCGGCAATGTCCCCGCAACCTGCGCCTGCTGGCGGAAGCCGTCCGGTGGGCGGAACTCGTCCACGGCTACGGTCTGTATGATTTGATCGGGCCGGCGGCGGCGCATTATGCCCGGCGACATTCCCGGCCTTATGTGCTGGAGCCGCTGGGGATGTATGTGCCGCGCGCGCGGAATCTTTTTGCCAAGCGGCTTTAGCTTCCCCCGCGCAACTGGTGGTGCGGCGGAACGGGATTGAGTTGGCGGCGTTTGAAAACCTGCCGGACGGCGGCGAATTCCGAAAGCGCCAGGGAATTCCGGCGGGGGAGCGCATCGTGCTTTATCTGGGTCGCATCAGCCCCATCAAGAATCTGGAGCAACTGGTGGCGGCGTTCGCGCAGGCGGATCTGAAAAACGTGCGGCTGGTGCTGGCCGGGCCGATGCTGGAAGCGGATTACGCGGCGCGGCTGCAGGCGCAGGCGGCGGCGCTGCGGCCGGCCGACAAAATCATTTTCACCGGCCCGCTGTTCGGCGCGGACAAGCTGGCGGCGCTGGCGGCGGCGGACCTGTTCGTGCTGCCGTCGTTGTCCGAAAGTTTCGGCAACGCCGCCGCCGAGGCGGTGGCGGCGCGCGTGCCGGTGTTGCTCACCGACACCTGCGGCATCGCCGCGATGATCCACGGGCGCGCGGGGTTGGCGGTGCCGCTGGGCGTCGGGTCGCTGGCGGCGGGATTGCGGACGATGCTGGACTGCGCGCCGGAGGCCGCCACGCTGACGGGCCGGCAGGAAGAGGTGCGCCGGGAGTTGTCGTGGGAAGAACCGATCAGCCAGACCGAGGCGATGTATCAGGAGATACTGGCTGGGGGAAAAGCTGAAAGCTGAAAGTTGAAAACTGAAATGGAATCAATCATGACCATCCTACGGCAACCGTTTCTTCGCCGTGCCGGTCTCCTGCTGGCGGTGCTGGGCGCGTATTGGACGCTGGTCATCTACCAGTTGGGGGCGCAATGGTCGGCCTACGAGCAATACAATTACGGCTGGGCAGTGCCGTTCCTGTGCCTGTTTTTGCTGTGGGAGCGTATTCGGAACGAGGATGGAAAATTGAAGATAGAGAATGGAAGCGGCGAACTCGAAACCAGAAACCAGAAACCAGAAACTAGAAACCGTAACGG
>JAPLTZ010000349.1:4820-5652 GCA_026397895.1 Verrucomicrobiota bacterium
ACGGCTATCTTCCATCTTCCATCTTCTATCTTCTGTTCTTTCTTCTGGCCTTGTGCTGGTCGGTCACGCGCTGGCTGCATGAGGCGAATCCCGTCTGGCGCATGACGAGCTGGGCGCTGGCGCTGGAAGCGGTCGGGCTGACGCTGCTGGTGCTGTGGTGCGTGCTGGAAAATTCCCGGTTTCAGCTTTCCGATTTTGTCTTTCCCGTGTGCTTCTTCCTCGTGGCGGTGCCGTGGCCCAGCCCGGTGGAATTGCGCCTGACCGACACCTTGACGCAGGGCAACGTGGCGGTGACCACCGAGCTGCTCAATTTTCTGGGGATTCCCGCGCTGCAAAAGGGGAATGTCATCGAGGTCGCCACCGGCTTGGTGGGCGTGGACGAAGCGTGCAGCGGCATCCGCTCCTTCCAATCCACGCTGATGATCGCGCTGTTTTTCGGCGAGCTCTACCGGCTCACGGTTGCGCGCCGGATGCTCAGCGTGCTGGCCGGTTTTGTGTTCGCGTTCATCTTCAACATCGGCCGCACCTCGCTGCTCGTGTATGTGGCCGCGCGGGACGGCATTCCGGCGATGCACAAATGGCACGACCCGGCGGGCATCATCATTCTCGTGGGCTGCTTCGCGAGCGTGTGGCTCTTTTGCGGGAGGATGCGAAGTCAGAAGTCAGAAGTCAGAAGTCAGAAGTCAGCAGGGGAAAAACCTGAAACCCGAAACCCGCCTGTCGCGCCGAAGCAAAGCGAAGACGGAAAACCCGAAACCAATAAACTGCCCATGAGGCTGGCGGTGGGGTTGGGAATCTGGTTCGTGCTGACGGAAGCGGGGATTGAATTCTG
>JAPLTZ010000069.1 GCA_026397895.1 Verrucomicrobiota bacterium
ACCACCAAGACACGAAGGCACAAAGAATTTTTTCATGAACCTTTGTGTGCTTTGTGCCTTTGTGGTTGAACAAAAATGAAAAAACAACCCGCCATCAACGACCTGCTGCAAGTCATGGCCAAGTTGCGTTCGCCCACGGGCTGCCCGTGGGACCGCGAGCAAAGCCACCTGACGCTCCGCCGCCACGCCATCGAGGAAGTTTACGAACTGATTGACGCCATCGAGGCCGGCGACGACGTGGAGATGGCCGAGGAACTCGGCGACCTGCTCTTGCAGGTGGTGTTCCACGCCCAGATGGCGCAGGAGCGCGGCGCGTTCGATTTCGAGAAGGTCGCGCGGCATCTGGTGGACAAGCTCGTCCGCCGCCACCCGCACGTCTTCGGCACGACGAAGGTGAAGAATGTGGACGAGGTCTGGGCGAACTGGGAGCGCATCAAGAAGGCCGAGAAACACGGCACGCGCCACGCCCGGCCTTCCGCGCTCGACGGCATCCCGAAACATCTGCCCGCCCTACTCCGCGCCGAGAAACTTTTGAAGAAGGCGCGCAAAGCCAAGTTGCTTTCCGAGACCAAACCTCGTAACAAACCCGGCAAGACCGCGCTTGCCCAAGAATTGTTTGCGCTGGTGGAATTCGCGCAATCGCTCGGCTGGTCGGCGGAGGAATTGTTGTGCGCGGAAATCAAGCAGCGCGAGCGCGAGCTGCGGCGGCGGGAAAAACGGGCGGCGAGGTAGGCGGCGGCTTCAGCGGTGGCCGCTTGCATCAGCCGAGCGGGCGGCCTATGCTCACGCCATCGTGAAACAACCGTTCATCAACGTTGAGGAAAAGGTTGACCGCTTTGTGGGCCGCCGGACGAAGTCGCCGGACGCGCTTTCGACCAAGACCAGCAACAAGGCGGAGGCCATCGCCTGGCGCAAGGCTTTCGGCGGCGTGCGAATCCCGCGCGGAGTGCACCGGTTTCAAACCCACGAAGAGGCGGATGCCTGGTTATGGCGGATGATTTGCCAGCCAAAGCGGAGTTAGAACCGCGCCAGCCGACGGTGGAGGATTTGCGGGACTTGTGCCGCGAACTCAACCTGCGGAAGGCAAAATACGTCGTCATCGGCGGCTTCGCCATCCGCGCCGCCAACTACAACCGCTCCACGATGGATGTGGATTTGATTGTTGCCGCCGACCGCGAAAATGAGGCGAAGGTTTTTGCCGCGCTCGCCACCCTGCCGGACAACGCTGTGCGCGAACTGCAACCCGGCGAACTTCAATTGCACAACGTCATCCGGGTCGGCGACGAAATTGTCGTGGATTTGCTGCGGTCGGCGGGCGGGATTGATTACGCGGAAGCGTCCAAAGATGTCGTGGTGAGGGAAGTGGACGGCGTGCCCATCCCGTTCGCCTCGCCCAGATTGCTCTGGCGCATGAAGGCCGTGACGCACCGCGAAAAGGACGCCGGCGATCTGGTGTTTCTGCGCCAGTGGTTCGCCGAGCGCGGGGAACAGCCGCCGCAGGTTTGATTCTTCCGGCGTTTCACTTTATCCTCCCCGCAATTTATGACTGATCCGCGATACTCCAAACTGGCGAAGCTGCTGGCCGAATATTCCTGCGAACTGAAAAAAGGCGAGAACGTCCTCGTTGACGTGACCGACATCCCGGACGAGTTCACGGTGGAACTCATCCGCGCCGTGCGCGCCACGGGCGCGACGCCGCTGGTGGAGACGCGCCATTCACGCGTGGGCCGGGAGCTGTTGCGGGGCACGGATCAGAAGCGCGCCAAGCTGATGCGCGCGGTGGAGATGTTCCGCATGAAGAAGGTGCAGGCGTTCATCGCGCTGCGCGGCAGCCACAACGCCAGCGAGAGTTCCGATGTGCCGGGCAAGGTGATGCAGATGTATTCCAAGACGCTGCGGCCGGTGCAGGATTACCGCGTGAACAAGACGAAGTGGGTGGTGCTGCGCTGGCCGACGCCGAGCATGGCGCAGGCGGCGAACATGAGCACGGAGGCGTTCGAGGATTTTTATTTCAACGTCTGCACGCTCGATTACGCGAAGATGGCGAAGGTGAGCCAGCCGTTGAAAAAGCGGATGCAGAAGGCGGACAAGGTGCGGCTGGTCGCGCCGGGAACGGAATTGGATTTCAGCATCAAGGGCATCGGCGCGGTGGAATGTGTCGGCTCGCGCAACATCCCGGACGGCGAGGTGTTTTCCTGTCCGGTGAAGCCGAGCGTGAACGGTGTCATCCAGTTCAACACGCCGACGATCTATTCCGGCACGAAGTTCGAGAACGTGCGGCTGGAGTTTAAGGACGGCAAGGTGGTGAAGGCGACGGGCAGCAACACGAAGAAGTTGAACGAGATTCTGGACACCGATGCCGGCGCGCGTTACGTCGGCGAATTTGCGCTGGGTTTCAACCCCTACATCCTGAATCCGATGTGCGACATTTTGTTCGATGAGAAGATCGCCGGCTCGCTGCACTTCACGCCGGGGCAGGCGTATGAGGATTGCGACAACGGCAACCGCAGCGCCATGCACTGGGACATGGTGCTGATCCAGCGGCCCGAATGGGGCGGCGGCGAAATCTGGTTCGACAACGAGCTCATCCGCAAAGACGGCCTGTTCGTGCCGAAGGATTTGAAGCCGCTGAATCCCGCGAATCTGAAGTGACCAAACGCCAAAGCAAAACGCCGCGCGGGCAAAACCAGCGCGGTGTTTGTGTTTCCGGGCGAAAGGTTATTTGTCCTCGTCCTTGAGCAGCGAGATGAACTGCTTCATCGCGGGCGAGAGCACCTTGTTTTTCTTGTAGATTGCGGCGATGGGGCGGACAAAATCGCCGTCCTCGAGCGTGACGGCCACGAGCGTCTGCTTGGCGATTTCCTGCACGATGGTCGCCAGCGGGACGATGGAGATGCCGGCGTTGATTTCCACGGCGCGCTTGACGGTTTCCACGTTGTCGAACTCCATCACGGTCTGCACTTCGACGCTGAAATCCTTGAGGATTTTGTCCAGCGCCTTGCGCGTGGGGATGTCCGGCTCGAACGCGATGAATTTCTGCCCGGTGATGGCCTTGAGCTTGATGCTCTTGTTTTTCGCGAACGGATGGCTCGGATGGCAAATCAGCACCAGCGGGTCTTTGCGCAACTGGACGGTCTCCACCTTCGCGTCCTTGGTCGGATACGCCACGAGACCGAGGTCCACGACGTTGCTCAGCACGTCGTCATAGACCTGGTTCGCGCGGCGGTATTCCACGTGGACGTTGACCGTGGGATACGTCTTGAGGAAGCGCTTGACGTAGGTCGGCAGCTCATGCAACCCGATGCTGTAAATCGTCGTCACGCGGATCGTGCCGGAGATGATGTCCTTGATCTCCTGGAGCGTGTTTTGCAGCGCGTCGTAGGTCTGGATGATCTGCTTGCTGTAATCGTAAAGCACCTGCCCCTCGCGCGTGAGCCGGAACTTTTTTTTGCTGCGCTCGATGAGCAGCGACTTGAACAGCCGCTCCAGCGAACTGATCTGCTGGCTCACGGCGGATTGGGTGACTTCATTGATCTGCGCGGCTTTAGTGAAACTTTCCGTCTCCGCGAGGTCACAAAACATTTTCAGACTTTCGATTTGCATGGTGATAAATAGAACAAGTTCTAATTTCGAGTCAACCATTTATCTAATAATCAAAACCCCCGCCATTTTCCGCTTTGCTCCCGCCGCCGGAAATCTACCATCCCCCGCCATGACGAAAGCACAAGTCCTGCAAGTCTTCCGCGACACCGGCGCGCTGCTCGAAGGCCACTTCATCCTTCGCAGCGGCCTGCACAGCCGGCAATTCTTTCAATGCGCCATCGCCCTCCAGCAGATGCCCATCGTCGAGCAGCTCGGCGCGGCGCTCACCGCCAAGGTCCGCTCGCTTGGTGCCGTCACCGTCGTCTCGCCCGCGATGGGTGGCCTCGTGCTCGGCCAGGAAGTCGCCCGCCAGCTCGGCATCCGCTTCATTTTCGTGGAGAAGGAAGAGGGTAAGCTCGTCCTGCGCCGCGGCTTCAAGATCGCGCCCGGCGAAAAGATTCTCATCGTCGAGGACGTCGTCACCAAGGGCGGGCGCGTGCAGGAAACCCTGGACATCGTCCGCGCCCATCACGGCGAAGTCTTGGCCGTGGCCGTGGCCGTGGATCGCTCGAACGGCTTGGTGAATTTCGGCGTGCCGCTGCACAGCCTGATTGCGCTCGAAGTCGAAACCTTCGACCCGGCCAAACTCCCGCCCGACCTCGCCAACACTCCCGCCGTCAAACCGGGAAGCAAATAATACGGAGCGCGGCTGTGGTCGTAGGCCCAGCCGCAGCAGCTTCGCAAGTCGGGAGATTTGGAAATCTTCAACGCCTTTGTGCTATTGGTCGTGCTGCGGCTGATGCTTCGCACACAGCCGCGCTCCCTCCAACTGCGCCACCAAAACTGTGCCACGCCCGTTTTAAGTGTGCCACGGTGTCGCCTTTGGCGCGGTTTCCCGCGTCCCTATTTTTCCGCCAAAACACAAATCCGCCCTGTGTTTACAGCCTGTTCCTGCGCTTTCGCCGGTAGCGGCACTGGCATTGCTAGGAAGATGGTTGCAGTTAACAAACAAAACAAAATTTTATGGCAAAAGTATTAGGCATTGATTTGGGCACGACGAACTCCTGCATGGCTGTCATGGACGCCGGCGAGCCGCTCGTTCTGGAAAACTCCGAAGGCAAACGCACCACGCCCAGCGTCGTCGCGTTCACCAAGAAGGGCGAACGCGTCGTCGGCGACGCCGCCAAGCGCCAGGCCGTCACCAACTCGCGCAACACCATCTACTCCATCAAGCGCTTCATGGGCCGCAAATTCGACGAGGTCGGCGAAGAGATCAAGCGCATGCCCTACAAAGTCGTCAAGGCCAGCAACGGCGACTGCGCCGTCGAAGTCGAAGTGGACGGCAAGCCCAAGCAATTTTCGCCGCAGGAAATCTCCGCGATGATTCTCGGCAAGCTCAAGGCCGACGCCGAAACCCGTCTCGGCGAGAAAATCACCCAGGCCGTCATCACCGTCCCCGCCTACTTCAACGACTCGCAGCGCCAGGCCACGAAAGACGCCGGACGCATCGCCGGCCTCGAAGTCCTCCGCATCATCAACGAACCCACCGCCGCATCGCTCGCTTACGGCCTCGACAAGAAGAAGGACGAGAAAATCGCCGTGTATGACCTCGGTGGCGGCACGTTCGATATTTCCGTGCTCGAAATCGGCGACGGCGTGTTCGAAGTGCGACACGCACCTCGGCGGCGACGACTGGGACAATTGCCTCATGGACTGGATTCTCGACGAGTTCAAAAAGGAATCCGGCATGGACCTGCGCAAGCAGCCCGACGCCCTCCAGCGCATCAAGGAAGAAGCCGAGAAGGCCAAGATCGCCCTCTCCAGCGCGACCACCTACGACATCAACCTGCCGTTCATCACCGCCGACGCCACCGGGCCGAAGCACATCCAGAAAAATCTCACCCGCGCCAAGATGGAGCAGCTCACCGACTCCCTCTTTGAACGCACCATCGCTCCCGTGAAGGCATGCTTGAAAGACGCCGGCATCGAAGCCAGCAAGATTGACGAACTCGTCCTCGTCGGCGGCATGACCCGCATGCCCCGCGTTGTCGAGCCCGAGCACAAGCTCGTCAGCAAACCGCCGCACCAGGGCGTGAACCCGGACGAAGTCGTCGCCATCGGCGCCGGCATCCAGGGCGGCGTGCTCAAGGGCGAAGTCAAGGACGTGCTCCTGCTCGACGTCACCCCGCTCTCGCTCGGCATCGAGACGCTTGGCGGCGTGTTCACGACAACCAGCCCGGCGTCGAGATCCACGTGTTGCAGGGCGAACGCCAGTTCGCGCGCGACAACAAGACCATCGGCCGGTTCAACCTCGCCGACATCCCGCCCGCGCCGCGCGGCGTGCCGCAGATCGAAGTCACCTTCGACATTGACGCCAACGGCATCCTGCACGTCGGCGCGAAAGACCTCGGCACTGGCAAGGAACAGAAGATTTCCATCACCGCCAGCAGCGGCCTCTCCAAGGACGAAGTCGAGAAGATGCGCAAGGACGCCGAACTCCACGCCGACGAGGACAAGGCCAAGAAGGAAGAGATCGAGACCCGCAACGAAGTGGACAACGCCGTTTACCGCACCGAAAAACTGGTGAAGGACAACGCCGACAAGATCTCCGCCGACGACAAGACCAAGATTGAGACCGCCGTGGCCGCCGCCAAGGAAGCGCTCAAAGGCACCGACACCGCCGCCATCAAGAGCGCCGGCGAAAAGCTGAACGAAGTCGCGCAAGCCGTGGGCGCGGAGCTCTACAAGGCCGCCGCTGCGAAAGCGCAGGCGGAAAAAGGCCAAGCCGGCGCGCAACCGCAGCCGGAAGGCGGCGAGCCGAAGTCCGACGACGCGAAGAAGGACGAAGGCCCGATCATCGACGCCGAAGTCGTGGACGAGAAGAAATAAATTTTCCTGCCGCTCGGGCGGCGGGATTTAATTAACGGTCAACAACAACAAACAAACAAAGAAAACAATATGGCACTGAACCTCAAACCGCTCGGCGACCGGATTCTCGTTGAACCCGTCGCAGAGAAGGAACAAACCAAAGGCGGGATCATCATCCCCGATACCGCAAAAGAAAAGCCGCAAGAGTCCATCGTCGTTGCCCTCGGCACCGGCAAGCTCGATGACGACGGCAAGCGCGTTCCCTTTGAAGTCAAGAAGGGCGACCGCGTGCTCGTCTCCAAATACGGCGGCACGGAAATCAAGTTGGACGGCAAGGAATACAAAATCCTCTCCTCCGAAGACATCCTCGCCATCGTCGGCTAATCGTTTCATCAATCAACCATCAACTAGAAACTAAGAACTAATATTATGGCATCAAAACAATTACTGTTCGACGAGGCCGCTCGTCAGGCGCTCCTCCGGGGCGTCAGCAAACTCGCCAAAGCCGTCACCGCGACGCTCGGACCGAAAGGCCGCAATGTGGTGCTCGACAAAAAATTCGGCTCACCCACCGTCACCAAGGACGGCGTGACCGTGGCGAAAGAAATCGAACTCGAATGCCCCTATGAAAACATGGGCGCGCAGATGGTTCGCGAAGTCGCCAGCCGCACCAGCGACAACGCCGGCGACGGCACGACGACCGCGACCGTTCTCGCCGAGGCGATTTATCGCGAAGGCCTGAAGCACGTCACCAGCGGCGCGAACCCCATCAGCATCCAGCGCGGTATCGGCAAGGCCGTTGAGGCCGCCGTCGCGCACCTCGACAAGATCGCCAAGAAGGTCAAGGACAAGGAAGAGATCAAGCAGGTCGCGACCGTTTCCGCCAACTGGGACACCACCATCGGCGAAATCATCGCCGACGCGATGGACAAGGTCGGCAAGGACGGCACCATCACCGTCGAAGAAGCCAAGTCCATCGAAACCACGCTCGAAGTGGTCGAAGGCATGCAGTTCGACAAGGGCTACCTCTCGCCGTATTTCGTGACCAACGCGGACACGATGGAAGCGAAGCTGGAAGACGCCTACGTTTTGAACTACGAGAAGAAAATCAGCAACCTCAAGGATTTGCTGCCCATTCTCGAAAAGGTCGCCAAGCTCGGCAAGCCGCTCCTCATCATGGCGGAAGACGTGGAAGGCGAAGCCCTCGCCACGCTCGTCGTGAACCGCCTGCGCGGCACGATCAACGTCTGCGCCGTCAAAGCCCCCGGCTTCGGCGACCGCCGCAAGGCCATGATGGAAGACATCGCCACCCTCACCGGCGGCAAGTTCATCAGCGA
>JAPLTZ010000257.1 GCA_026397895.1 Verrucomicrobiota bacterium
ACCTTCGCCCGCGACCTCGGCGTCGTGGTGCCGCCCGCCGAGATCAACAAAGTCGTCGTCGCCGCGCTGCGGGTCTATATCGAGCGCGGCTGCCGCACCGACCGCAAGAAGGCGCGGCTCAAACATCTGCTCGAAAAGATGTCCCTCGACGAATTCCTCGCGCTCGTCGAAAAGAAACTCGGCCACCAACTCCGCCGCGCGCCCTACGACGCGGCGCAGATGCGCTGGGCGTCGCAGGAGCTGGCGCATTCGCACGTCGGCGATTTCCCGCAGAAGCAGCGCGGGCTGAATTACGTCGGCGCGACCTGTCCCGTCGGCCAGATCACGCCCAAGCAGATGTCGCGACTTGCCGAACTCGCCGAGCTTTACGGCAGCGGCGAGGTGCGGCTCACGGTCTGGCAAAATTTCATCATCCCCAACGTGCCGGACGCTTTCGTGCCGACGCTGAAGAAGGCGCTGGAGAAAGCCGGTTTCGCCACCAAGCAATCTCACATCGCCAGCGGCGTCATCGCGTGCACGGGAAATTCATTCTGCAAATTCGCGCAGTCGAACACCAAGGCTCACGCGCTCGAACTCACGAAGTATCTGGAGAAACACGTCGCGTTGGATCAGCCCGTGAACATCCACGTCACCGGTTGCCCGAATTCCTGCGCGCAACATTACATGGGCGACATCGGCTGCCTCGGCACGAAAACGAAAGTCGGCGGCGCGAGCGTGGACGGCTATCACGTCTTCGTCGGCGGCGGCTTCGGCAAAAACCAAGCCGTCGGGCGGCAAATCTTCACCGGCGTCACCGCCGACGCGCTCCCGCAGACTTTGGAGACGATGCTGCGCGCTTATCTCAAACACCGGCAGGGCGGCGAAACCTTCCAGCAGTTCACCACGCGCCACGAGGTCGGGGAATTGCAGGAGCTGTTTGCCGGGACTCTGCATCGGCAATAGCGGGGAGGAAGGCGGCCTTTCCACTGGAATATTCTTGGGAATCGGCTTGTTGCCGCGGTGATGTCACCAGTTTTGACGACAAGACAGGAGGCGTTGCTGCTCCTACTGTTTACTCCGTCGGTTGTAAAAACTTCTAATCTAAATTTTATATCAACTGAAATTTGCTAATGACTGCCGGGTCTGAAATGTCTGATTCTCCAAGCTCATAACCCCACATCAAACCATGAAAACTCCAAATCTGCTCCGCCGGATCAACCCTGCCGCGAAACCAGCCTGCGGCTCGCGCCACCAACTGACATTCAAAAGGTTGGTTGCGCTTGCCATGCTGGCATTCGGATTGACCGTTGCCGATGCGGCGACCAAATACTGGGGCGGCGCTGGCGTTTGGACGACCGCCAGCGCTTGGAGTCTGACTTCCGGCGGCACGCTGGATCAAACATGGGTAGCGAATGATGACGCGGTGTTTGATGTGGCCAACAGCACCATCACGGGTGCAACGACGACATTCAAAAGCATTACCGCCAATCAAAACGTGACCGTGACGGCGGGTGGAACTCTGGACACCGCCGGCACCGTGGCCACGGTAACCGTGGCTAGCGGGATGACTTTGAATACCGCAGGTCAAGCTTTGGCGACCACTGCCGGCACTGGTTTCATAAAATCGGGTGCGGGCACTTGGATTTCAGCCAATGGCGGCGCCTTTCCGGGCGGATTCGTTTTGAACGCGGGCACCATCGGCATTGGTGGCGTCAACGCGATGGGCGTTGGCGCGTTGACCATCAACGGTGGCACGATTTCAAACAGCCCCGGAACCACCGCCCGGGCGTTGACCGGCAAATACACCAGCGTCACCATCGGGGGCGACTTCGCGTTTGAAGGTGCTGCCAATCTCACATTCAACTCCACCAACGCGCTCGGCGGCGTCACCCGCAACATTACGAACAACAACACTGCCGCATCGGTGGTTCTCAACGGCCCCTTCGTCAACGGCGGCTTGAACCTCGCTGGTCCCGGCAACTGGACCATCGCGCCCACCTTCGCCCGCACCGCCACCGCCACCGCCGGCAGCTCCGTCATCACCATGGCGGACACCACCTACCTGATGGTCGGCCAAGCCATCTCGGTCACGGGCGCGAGCCTCACCACCGGCTCGGTCATCACCTCCATCACCCCGAACACCAGCATCACCACTTCCGGCACGGCCACCAACGCCGTCGCCAGCGCCGCCACCACCATCACCGGCAGCGCCCACAGTGGCGGCACGACCATCTCCGGCGGCTTGGTGCGGGCGGGCAATGACTTCGCCTTCGGCTCCGGCGACATCACCTTGAACGGCGGCAAACTCGGCACCAGCACGGGTGTTACCATCACCAACAACATCACCCTGCTGGCCGATGGTGATATCGCCAACGCCAACAACATGACGCTTTCCGGCGTCATCAGCGGCAATCAGGCGCTCACGCACAGCACCACTGCCGCATTGACCCTCTCCGGCGCGCGCCACGCTTCAGCTTGGCGGCACCAGCCCGCTCGGCAGCGGCAAGCTCGTCATGGGTGACGGTGCCAAAGTGCAATGCTCGCAATCAGCCGGCGCCATCACCAACGACATCATCCTGCTGGGCAACGCCTCATTTGTCGGCATTCAGAACGCCGCCTACAGCGGCGTCATCAGCGGCGGATCGAACGCCATCACCGCCGGCAACAGCGCCACCACCACGTTCTCCGGCAACAACACCTTCGTGGGCGATATCACCATCAGTGCCGCAGGCACTTTTGCCGCCACGAGCGACGCCGCCTTGGGCAACAGCGCCAACACCATCGTCGTCGGGCAGAACTCCTCCTTCCAGTCGTCGGGCACTTTTGCGACCAGCCGGAACATCACCCTGACGAACAGCGGTTCTGACATCACCGTGAGCAGCACCAATGTCCTCACCCTGAACGGCAACATCCTCCACGGCGCTTCCGGCGGCCAATGGACCAAGTCCGGCACCGGAAAACTCCGGCTCAATTCCGGGAACAACACCTATGCGGCGGGCAAATACTCGCTCATGAGCAACGGCGGGTTGCAATTGGGCCACTCCAACGCGCTGAACGGAACCGTATTGAAATACAACGGCGGCGACAGCTTGGACAACGTCTCCGGCGCGCCGATGACCGTGAACGGGTTGGCCGGGCTCAGTCTGACCGGCGGCTTCACGTTTACCGGCACAGACGATTTGGACTTGAGCAGCGCCCCGGCGAGCTTTGTGCAGACGGCGGGCAATCAGAAGAACCTCACCGTCAGCGCCAAGACCCTCAAGATTTCCGGGATCGCCGCCACCGGCACGGATGCCGCCGGTTCCGCCCGCGTGGATGCCGCCCTGGGCAAGGTCGGCGCGGGCACGCTGGTCATCGGCGGAGCGAGCGATTACACGCTGGGCACGGTAGTTTCCAACGGCGTGCTGTGGACGTTGAACAGCGCCGCGCTGGGCACCGGCAATGTGCGCGTGGAATCCGCCGGCACGCTGGCCATGACCGGCACGCTGGCTTTATCCGGCAACCTGACCAACAAAGGCGGCACGATTTCCATCGGTCTGACCAGCAACCCGGCCAGTGGCAACGACCAGTTGACCGTGGCGGGCAGCCTGCAAAACACCACCAACACGACCACCATCAACCTGCGCGGCCTCTCCGCCGGCGGGGTGCTGGGGCAGGGCACTTACACCCTGATCACCTACGGCGCCACGAACGGCGCGCCCAACTTTGCGCTGGCGCAGACCGTCCTGAACGCCACGCTGAATGTCGGCGCGACAAGCGTGACGCTGGTGGTGGGCGCGGGCGGCGCGCAAATCCCGAAACTCTGGGCGGGCGGCAGCGGCGGCAACGCGTGGGATGTGGAAACCACGGCCAACTGGGTTTACAACGTCGGCGGCAGCCCGGCGGTGGCCTTCACCAACACCGACGCCGTCGCCTTTGCCGATGGCACGAGCAATCTGACCGTGAATCTGGTCGCCACGGTCACGCCCGCCNGGCATCGCCGGCGCCGGCGGCCTGACCAAGTCCGGCGGCGGCACGCTCACCCTCTCCAACGCCAACACCTTCAGCGGCGGCATCACCGTCAACGCGGGCACGCTGGCCCTGGGCCTCACCAATGCGGCGGGCTTGGGCGGATTGACCATGAACAACAACAGCGCGCTGCAATCCGCCAGCACCACCGGCATCGTCGTTGTCACCAACAGCATCACCCTCAATGGCAACGTCGCCTTCTCCGGCGCCAACGATTTCAAAGTGCTCGGGCTGATCAGCGGCCCGGGCGGCATCACCCGCTCCGGTTCGAGCGTGCTGACCTTGAGCAACGCCAACACTTTCGCCGGCGGCGTCACCAACAACACCAGTTCCGGCGCGCTCAAGCTCGGCCACGTCAACTGCCTCGGCACCGGCCTGCTCGTCTGCAACGGCGGCGATCTGAACACCGGCGGCGCCAACGTGCGCGACGGCAACGGCGGCAAGGGCATCACGAACGACATCATCCTGCTGCAGGCCACCACGTTCAACACCCTCGGTGATGTCATCCAGCTTTCCGGCAAAATCAGCGGCACCGGCAACCTCGGTCTGAACGGTTTTGCGGCGGGCCAGTTGACGCTTGCCGGCGACAACTCGGCGTGGAGCGGAAACACCACCGTCAACGGCGCGAACATCATCTATCTGGGCCACACCAATGCGCTGGGCACGGGCGTGCTCTCCAACAAAAATGCCGGCATGGAACTGCGCGCCAGTGTGGATCTGTCCGGCGGCAACGGCGTGGCGAACAATTTTGTGCTGACCACCAACACGACGGTCATGACGGTGAACCTCGCCAGCGACCTGAAATTGTCGGGCGTCATCAACGGCGATGGCGCGGTCGTGAAATCCGGCATCGCCACGCTGACGCTGGCGGGGGTCAACACCTACACCAACACCACGAAGGTCAGCGCCGGCACGCTGCTGGTGAGCGGCGCGCTCGGCGCCGGCGCGGTGACGGTGACCAATTCCGGCACCACGCTGGGCGGCAGCGGCGTCATCGGGGGCGCGGTGACGATGGCGCCGGGCACCACGTTGCGGCCCGGTCTCGGCGGCGCGGACAGTTCGCCGCTCACGGTGAACGGCAACGTCACCCTCAACGCCTCCGGCATGACCATGATCGCCATCAACCGCACCAACACGCCGAACAAGGCGGCCACGCTCGTCGTCGGCGGCACGCTGGCGCAGGCCGGGACGGTGACCATCGCGAACGTCGGCCCGGCGTTGCAGGGCGGGGACAGTACCGGCGGCTTTTCCGCCACCAATCTGCCCGCGTTGGATGCCGGATTATCGTGGGGGTTGACCAACGGCACGCTGTATGTGCTCGGCGGCGGCGGCGTGAACCTGAATCCTTCCAACCTCGTCTGGTCGGTGAGCGGAAGTTCGCTGACGTTGACGTGGCCGACCAATCAGGTGGGCTGGGATTTACAGGCGCAGACCAACGCCTTGAGCGTGGGCATCAGCAACAACTGGGGCACGGTGCCGGGTTCGACCGGCACGAACTCGATGACGCTGCCGGTTGATCCGGCGAACCCGACGGTGTTCTACCGGCTGCATCATAATTGATTCCCACCGGCATTTTCAGCCGCGCCCGCGCAAGGGGGCGCGGTTTTTCTTTTGGGGGAAACGGAAAACCTGCGACCCGGTCAGGGGTCGCAGGTGGAAGCGGGGGCGGGTCAGAGCTTGATTTCCGCCGACCACGCGCCGGCGTCTTCGTCGCGGCGCAATTTGAACCCGACGCTCTTGCAGACGTGCTGCATGGCGTGGTTCTCGGCGAGAATCTGCCCGATGATGCGGGTGAGCTTTTCCTCGCGGCCGACCTGCACGAGGCGTTTCATCAGTTCCGTGCCGAGGCCGAGGTTCTGCCATTCGTCGCTGATGAGGACGGCGAATTCTGCCTCATTCACGCCGTGCAGCTTGCTCAGGCGGCCGACGCCGAGG
>JAPLTZ010000271.1:0-8307 GCA_026397895.1 Verrucomicrobiota bacterium
GGGTGGCGGCGGTGTCGTTTTCGGCGAGCACGGTCAGAACATCGGCGCGATTGGAGAGGGGGGCGGGTTTTTGGCCGGCGGGAACTGCGATGAATTTTTTGTCGAGGCGCAGGCAGGAGAGTTCCGGGGTGATGGTCGGCCCGCCGAAATTCCAGCCGGTGCCCGTGGTCATGTCTATGCCCATCCCAATCTTGCGCGCTTCGGTGACGGTGGTGCCGAGCACGTCCATCCAGCGCGGACTCAAATAAGGGATGTAGTGCGACTCCCAGCCTTTCGCGCCGTAGATGGGGATGATGTGCATGCCGCCGAGGCCGGCATCGGCGTAGCGATGTAACTCGCGGACGAGGTTGGTTTCATCCACCGCGCCGGCCATCCAGTGCCAGTAGGCCCAAGGTTTGTTCTGCGAAGTGGCGGGCGGCCAGGGGGAAGTTACTCCAGCGACGCCGGTGGCGGCGGACGATACAACAATCAAGGCGGCAGTCAGGATGATAGTGTGCAGCTTGGCGATATGATAGGAGCGGGAAAGACGAGGCTGTTTCATTTTTGCAAACCGTGGTTGGGATGATTATGATTCCTGCCACCGAAAACGTGAAGATTTTAATACCTTTCACCTTTGCTCTGGATGCCAAGGCTCAAGGACGGATGCCGGCTTTCAGCATGGCCTGAACCATGTCGTTTTGCGCCTTATAGATTTCCTTGTTCCGGGCCAGTTGCGGATCTTTTTGGATTGTCTTGTTTACTTCCTGAAATTGTCTGAGCACGGCTTGGGATTGCTCCTTGGACAGGTTGCCTTGGGTTACCAACTGGCTCATCGGTTTCAAGGCGGCGACGTATTGCGACTGGCGGGTGGCGGTGTCCGGGGCGGCCTTCGCGGTCTGAATCGCTTGAACTGCGACGGTGACGGTCTGTTTTACTTCAGGCGCGGCTGTCTCAAAACTTTTTTCCAATGCCTTGGGGTCAGCAGCGGCTTCCTTCCGATGACATCCCGGACCGCAAAGGGTGATCCCCAGAATGAAAACCAAAAAAAGCAGACTGAAGTTTTGCATATTTAGAAAGCTGGCACAAACTCCTGCCGCGAGCTTGGTTCGGATGCTAGCCAAGGCACCACTTGTCCGCTCGTGTTCTTCAACCCAAAGTCCAAACTGGTAAGCTTCTTGTATTGTGAATAGGCAGCATGCCCATCGCAAAAAATAAGATTTCCGCCTTGCTCGTGGGCGTTGGATGAATACTCGATTCCCACCGTGGGGCTTACCTGAATGTAAGTATGCCATTGCGTATAATGGTTGCGAGTGCCGGAATACCACTCCGGTTCGGTCAGCAAAGTAGAAGAGCGCGCAGTTCCTTCTTGAAAAACAATTATGCTGGAAGGTTTGGTGATGGTGGTTAATTTGCGATCCAATACCATTTGATTGGGGGAGATGCTGGCATCGCTGGCTGGTGTGGTGCCAAACGATGCGGAAGGTTTTAGGGTCGGACATGCATACACAGGATTGGGACTTACGCCATCCAACTTACCACCCAGATACGGAATGAGCACCTGCAAGATGTTTGGCTCGGCAATGGGATTGGCAAAATCGTAAGTATTATGATTTGTCGGCACCAAACCGTCGTTGCTGTCGCTATACATGACCAGTGCCAAACCGATCTGCCGCATCTGGCTCATGCATTGAGTGCGCTTGGCTTTTTCCTTGGCCTTGGCCAGCGCGGGCAAGAGCAATCCCGCCAGAATGGCAATGATGGCGATGACCACCAGCAATTCAATCAACGTGAACCCTTGCTGGTCGGCTCGCTGGGCGGGCGGGTTGGCTTTCATATTGGCGGTGCAACTCATTCTGTGGATTACGGAATAGAAATTACCACCAGCCCGGTTTTTAGACATGGGAAAACTGCCAAATGAATTGCGATTTTTAGTAGTGGCCTTGTTTGTTGAGTGCGGTTAAATGACATTGAGTGGATTGGCAGAATAGCGAATAACGCTAATTTGCGTGGCGCGGCGAGCGGGACAATTCATGACGGCGAACAATTCTAATTTGCATAAGGCTGAAAGTTAGGGTGATTCAATGAACCACAAAGTGTATCTCGCGGTTGACCTTGGTGCCGAGAGCGGGCGCGTCATGGCTGGCGTCTGGAACGGCAGGAAACTCCGACTTGAAGAAGTGCACCGGTTTCCCAACGGCGCGGTGGCGTTGGGCGAAACCATCCGCTGGGATGTGTTGCGGCTCTGGGCGGAAATTCAGAACGGCCTGACGCTGGCCGGGAAAAAGTTCGGCAAGCAGATCGTCTCCGTCGGCTGCGACACTTGGGGCGTGGACTTCGTGCTGCTCAATAAGCAGGACGAACTCCTCGGCCAGCCGTATCACTACCGCGATGTCCGCACGCGCGGCGCGTTGGGGCGTGCGTTCAGGCGCGTTCCCCGCGCGGAAATTTTCGCGCAGACCGGGCTGCAGTTCATGGAGCTGAACTCGCTCTACCAGTTGCTGGCATGGCAGGAACATTCGCCCGCCATCCTCGACACGGCGGACACGCTGCTGTTCATGCCGGACTTTTTCCATTGGGCGATGTGCGGCGCGAAGCGGGCGGAGTTCACCATTGCTTCGACCTCGCAATGCGTTCACCCGCTCAAGCGCGACTGGGCCTTGCCGCTGTTGAAGAAGTTCGGCCTGCCCACGCATTTTCTGCCGGAGATGGTTCCGCCGGGCACGCCGCTCGGCAAGTTCCGCCAATCGCTCGCCGAGCGCACCGGACTGGCGGGCGTGAACGTCATCGCCCCGCCGTCGCACGACACCGCGGCCGCCGTGGCCAGCGTGCCAACGGCGAATACGGGCCGGGCGAACTGGGCTTACATCAGCTCCGGCACATGGTCGCTGATGGGGGTGGAGGTGAAGAAAGCCGTGCTGTCGCCGCGCGCGTTGGAATTAGACATGACTAACGAAGGCGGCATCGATGGCACATATCGCCTGCTCAAGAACATCATGGGCCTCTGGCTGGTGCAGCAGTGTAAACGGTCATTCGACGCAGCGGGGGAAAAATACGATTACGCGCAACTCGCGGCGCTGGCGGGAAAAGCCAAGCCATTCCGCTCTACCCTCAACTTGAACGACCCACGCTTTGTCAATCCACCGGATATGTCCAAGGCGATTCAGGAATTCTGCCGCGAAACAAAGCAGCCCACGCCGAAAACCCCCGGCGAATTGATCCGCTGCTGTTATGAAAGCCTTGCGCTCAAATATCGCGAAACACTCGGCTCGCTGGAAGAGTTGGCCGGCGAATCGATTGAAGCGGTCCACATCGTCGGTGGCGGATCGCAGAGCGAGTCGTTGAATCAACTGGTTGCTGATGCGTGTCAGCGCCCGGTGCTTGCAGGCCCGGTGGAAGCCACAGCCATGGGCAACCTGCTCACACAGGTTCGCGTTGACAGCGAACTCGGCTCGCTCGCCGAAATGCGTGAAGTCATTCGCAACTCAATTGTCGTGAAAACCTACGAACCGGCGGTTGGAAATGAACAGTAAATGAATCCGAATTCGCAGGTCTCTGTTTTGGGCGTCAATATGTGAGATTATGATGTTTTTATGCGTGGTTGTATTTTTGTTCTGAAGACCATTCCGCATAATAACGTTCTTAGATTGCTCCGCGCGCACGATAAATGCGCTTGTCGGGGGTGGCCGGCGACGGGGAACACGGGCGCATTTTTTCTTCGACATTCCGGCCGGCGGAGTTATGTTCTGCCATTCGTTTTTGAAAAAGGATTTATGACACGTCGCTTGGCTTCTCTCCGTGGAGGAATTGTATCCTTCGCCATCACCGCAACCATTCTTTGCCTAGCCTGGCTCGATGCCGCCGCCGCCCCGCAGAAAATCCGCGTGGACGATCCTGCCGTCGCGAAGGCGCTGCTGGCGCGCGGCGGGAAACTCATCGCCGACTACGGCGGGTTTCAGTTCATCGCACTGGATGACTCGCAGTTGACCGGCAAGGAGGGCAGCCATGCGCAGGTGGATGCGGACGCGGATTTCATTGAATTGCACGCCGCCCGGCTGGATACGCGCACGGCGGCGGTGCAGGCCAAGCGTCTGGCGCTTGGCGCATTCATCGGCAAGAAATTGCACCTCGTCCAGTTCGCCGGTCCGGTCAAACCCGAGTGGCGCGACGCTCTGGAGAGCACCGGCGCGCGCATCGTGGATTACATCCCAAACAACGCTTATTTGATTTACGGCGACGCCACCACGCTGGCGAAGGTCCAAGCCTGGGGCAACGCCAACGCCGTTGTGCAATGGGACGGCAGCTATGCCGATGCTTACAAGGTTCATCCCGTCGCGCGCACCAACTACATGACCAAGGGTGGCCGCCATGCGCTCACGCCCGACGGCTACACCGTCCAGCTCGTCAACGATGCCGCCGCCAACGCCGCCACGCGCGCGGTGATTGACGCCATGAAGCTCGGCCCCGTCATCCGCGAGACGGCGGTGCTTGATTATGTGAACATCTCCGTCCCGCTGTCCGCCGACCGGCTGGATGAACTCTCCGCGCAGCCGGACATCATCTCCATCCTGCCCTACTACCGGCCGCACAAGCTCGACGAGCGGCAGGATCAGATCATCGCCGGCAACCTCACCAATGTTTTTTATCGGTATTCCACGAATGTCACTTCCGGAGGCGTCACGAATGTCGTTGCTCTCTCAAACGCCGTGCCCAGCGGGCCGGGTTACCTCGCGTGGCTGGCCAGCAAGGGATTTACCAACACGCAGTTCACCAATTTTGTCGTGGATGTCGCGGACAGCGGCATTGACAACGGCACGACTACGCCCGGCCACTTTGCATTTTTCACTTTGGGCAACACTAATCTTGGCAGCCGCGTCGCCTATTCCCGCTACGCCTCCGGCACCACCAGCGGCACCAGCACGCTCGCCGGGACCGATGGTCACGGCAATCTCAACGCCCACATCATAGCCGGCTGCGACGACATGGCCAACGGCTTCCCTCACACGGACACGAACGGCTTTCACTACGGCCTCGGCGTCTGTCCTTTCGTCAAGGTTGGTGCGTCTGTTGTTTTTGACCCAAATACGTTTATCATGACCAACTACTCTATTACGGTGCACCGCGCTTTTACCAACGGCGCGCGCATCAGCAATAACAGTTGGGGCGGCGGCTATTTCGGTGTATATAATTCTGATAGCCAGACCTATGACGCACTTGTGCGTAATCCCAGCACCACCTCGACGAATCTCGGAATGACCTTTGTCTTCGCTGCTGGCAATGACGGCCCCGACGTTTCCACCGTCACCTCGCCCGGCACCGCCAAGAACGTCATCGTCGTCGGCGCGGCGGAAAATGTTTTTTCCTTCGCCATCACCAATGGTGGCAACGATGCCGCCGGCAACGACGGTTGCGCCACGCCCGACACCGACGCCAACAACGCCAACGACGTCAGCTATTCCTCCAGCGCCGGTCCCTGCAACGACGGCCGCCTCAAGCCCGACATCATGGCCCCCGGCACCCACATCACCGGCGGTGTGCCGCAGCAAGGCGCCGCCACCACGAACGGCACCGGCACCGCCCTCGCCGCTTTCGACGCCAGCGGCGTTTGCGGTCTCGTCGGCAGCGGCACGTCTCAACGGCAGCGACACCAACACGGCCTATCGCTATTACCCGCTGGGGCAGCAATTCTGGACCACCTCCACCGGCACCAGCCACGCCGCGCCTGCCGTCTCCGGCGCGTGCGCGTTGCTCCGCCAGTATTTCATCAATCAAGGCCGCACCAACCCCAGTCCCGCCTTGACCAAGGGCTACCTCATGAATGCCAGCCGCTACATGGGCGGCGGCAATGTTGCCGGCGACACCTTGCCCTCACCATTTCAGGGCATGGGCGAAGTCAACCTCGGGAACACTTTTGACGGCATTGCCCGCATCATTCGCGATCAGGTGGATGTCTTCACCGCCAGCGGTCAGACCCGCGTCATTTCTGCCTCCGTCTCTGACACGAATAAGCCACTCCGCGTCACCCTTGCGTGGACCGATGCGCCCGGCAGCACCTCCGGCAACGCCTACAAAAATGATCTGGATCTCACGGTCACCATCGGCGGCCAGACCTACTACGGCAATCACATGGTCGGCACGAATTCCGTCACCGGCGGCACCGCCGATAAAAAGAACAACGTGGAAAGCGTCTATCTTCCTGCCGGCACTGCGGGCAGTTTCACCATCACCATTACCGCGGCGAACGTCAATTCCGACGGCATCCCCAACATTGCTCCCACCATTGATCAGGACTTCGCGCTCGTCGCCTACAACGCCGCCTCCAATCCCGTGCCGGTCATCGGCATCAGCGCCACGACCATCGCCGCCGAAGGCTGTGCGCCCACGAATAACGCCATTGATGCCGGCGAGACCGTCACCATCAACCTCGCGCTCGTGAACACCAGCACCACCGCCACCACGAATCTCACCGTCTCCATGCTCACCTCCAACGGCGTCACCAGCCCGAGCGGCGCGCAGAACTACGGCGTGCTCACCAACGGCGGCGCGCCGGTCAGCAAGCAGTTCACGTTCACCGCGCCGACTAATGCGATTTGCGGCGGCACATTCGCAGGCGTGTTCCAGTTACTCGACGGCTCTGCCAACTATGGCAACATCAGTCAGACCTTCCGGGTTGGCTCCGTAGTCACCAACATCTATAGCTACACCAATTCCACCACGCTCAACGTGAAGATTCCCGGAGCTGGGACAGGTGGCGGTAGCGGCACTAACCCGAATGCGGGAATTTATCCCATTACCAATTTTGTCAGTGGCTTCCCCGGCTCGGTCGGTAAGGTCACCGTTACCATCCGAGGTCTGACACACACATACGCGGGCGATATTGACATGCTGCTCGTCGCGCCAAATGGCACCAATTGCATCCTGATGTCCGATGCTGGCGATGGCTATTCCAACCGCCTCTCCAACATAACCCTCACCTTTGATGACGACGCCGGCGACTATCTCATCCCGCTGTCCGGACAAATCAACAGCGCCACCAATGGGTTCATTTATCTGGCTGCAAATTACAACGGCTCTACCAGCACAAATACTGTTGGCTACGACGACTCCGACGGCTTTACCGCGCCCGCACCCGTCATTGGCACTAACGGTTTTTATCCCGATATTATGGCCAATTTCAAAGGGATGAATCCTAACGGCACTTGGAATTTGTTCATCCGCGATGATTACACCGGCGATTCCGGCGTCCTCGCCAATGGCTACATCCTGAACATCTACAGCGTCACCACCAACTGCACCACCTGCGCCGTCGCCGCCTCCGCCGACCTCGCCATCGGCCAGACCGTCGTGCCCGCGTCCACCTACACCAACAACAACGTCGTCTTCACCCTCGCCGTCACCAACCTCGGCAGCGGCTCCGCCAGCGCCGTGGTCGTCAGCAACACGCTGCCCGTCGGCCTGAACTACGTCTCCGCCACGCCTGCGGCCACCTCTACCAACGGCCGCATCTACGGCTTCACCCTCGGCACGCTCGGCAACGCCGCCGTCAGCAACATCACCCTCACCGCCCGCACTGCGGCGAATGGCAATTACACCAACAGCGCCACCGTGAGTTCCGGCACCAGCGACCCCGTCGGCGCCAACAACACCGCCGCCGCCGTTGTGACCGTCACCACGCCGCCCGTTATTTCCGGCGTCACCTTCTCGAACAACGCCGTCAGCCTCGGCTGGACCGGTTTGCCGGGAATCACCTACCGCATCCAATACAAAACCAACCTCACCCAGGCGGCGTGGCTCGACTTCACCGGCGACATCGTCCCCGGTGGCGCGCCGTTCAGCACGAACCTCCCCGTTGCCGGCGGTCAGCGATACTACCGCATCATGGCGTTGCCTTGAGGTGGGTAGGGCTGGCGCGCTGCGCCGGCCTCGTCGCCGAGCGCAGCGTCAGGCGACGAAACGAAGGTGGCGGCGCGTTGCCGGTTGGAACATTTTTCCCGCCCGCTCCGCGCGGGCGGGAACAGCGCAGCGCGCCGTCCCTACCATTTTTGGCGACGATTAGCTTCGGAATTGGGGTTGAATGAAAATTCTGCTTGTCAGCAGCCCGTCCCCAGTGGCGCAATAAGGCCGTGACCAAGCTCAAATCAGCCGGCCTTCTCGCGCTCGCCGGAATCGCCATCGCGATGCCGCTGCGCGCCCAGCTCAAATTGAGCGCGCCCACCGTCGTGCCGGGCAACTCCGTCCAGTTCAACCTCACCGGCGCGAGTTCCAACGCCGCCTATGTCCTCGCGCAGTCCGCCAACGGAACAGACTGGCAACCCACCGTCACCGGTGCCG
>JAPLTZ010000271.1:8399-22553 GCA_026397895.1 Verrucomicrobiota bacterium
ACATTCTTGCGCAGGCCATCACGCGCGCCCGCTATTTCGTCACCAACGGCACCGCCACCAACGCCGTCGTCGCCGTCGTTGACCGCGAGGGCTTCGTGCTCGGCGTCTGGAGCTTCGCCGGCGCGTCCGCGCTCGACGTGCTCGACGCCATCACCAAGGCCGGCACGGCGGCGTTCTTGAGCAGCAGTCAGGAGGCGTTCACGTCGCGCACCGCCGGCTTCATCGTGCAGCAGAATTTTCCGCCCGGCATCCTCAACACCGGCCCCGGCCCGCTCGTCGGCGTAAATTTCGCCAACATGAGTTTCTCCGACGTGAACCGGTTCAAGAATCCGAACTCTGGCCGCAACCTCCTCTCCACCGAGAGCGGCACGAACGGCGCGCCCATCTCGCCGCTCGCTTTTAACGCGCTGTCCGGCCTCGCGGGTTCGCCCGGCGGTGTGCCGCTTTACCAGAACGGAACCAACCTCATCGGCGGCGTCGCCGCGGTGCTCACCGGGCAAGCCGCCGATTCCCGAACTCGCCGACATTCAGGTGAATCAAACTTCCGATGTGGACGAAGACGTGGCGCTTGCAGGGCAGAAGAATTTTGAGCCGAGTTCTGCCATCCTCGGCTCGGGCGTGTTCGCAGGCGGAATCCGGCTGGCCTACGTCAACAGCACCACGACTCTCGGCGCGGTTGCACCGCTCGGTTCATACGGCGATACCTTCGTGCCGCCGTATCCCATCGTGGATTCGCCGTTCGTGAGCTATTCCGCGCTCAATCTCGGCGGCGTCACCGGCGAGATGCGCGCGCCCATCGTCGCCGACCCGCTGGCCGGAACAATCAACGGCCAGCCGCGCCTCACCGCCGCCGAAGTCACGAACATTCTCACACTCGCCGCGCAACGCGCCGCCATCACGCGCGCCGGCATCCGCCTGCCCGGTGGCGTCGCGGCGCAGGTGTTCATCACCGTCGTCAACAACCCGGACTCCAACGGCGTCGCGCCCGCCGTGCTCGGCACGTTCCGCACGCGCGACGCGACGATCTTCAGTTGGGACGTGGCCGTCCAGAAGGCGCGCACGGCGCTGTTCTTTTCGCGGAGCAATTCCATTTTCGGCACGAACGCCGCCATCTCATCGCGCGCCGTCGGATTTCTCGCGCAGGCGTTTTACCCGCCCGGCATCAACGGCAATCCGCCCGGCCCGTGGCTTGGTTTGCAGGAACAATTCTCCCTGATCCCGGCGGGCGTGACGAACTCGCTCAACGGCGTCGTCTTCGCCGCGCCGCCCGCCGCCGCGAACCCGAACCTGCCGAACGGCATCACGATTTTCCCGGGCGGCTTTCCGCTCTACCGCAACGGCGTGCTCATCGGCGCGATCGGCGTGAGCGGCGACGGCATTGACCAGGACGACCTCATCAGCGCGAGCGGCACGGTGAATTTCCTGCCGCCGACCGGGATGATGTCCGACAACTTTTTCTACGGCGGCACGCGCCTGCCCTACGCGAAGTTTCCGAGGAATCCCAGCCTCTAGTCGCAAAGCGACGAATGACAATAGCCCGGCGTTTCAACGCCGGGTAAATTCGGAATTGCATAAGTCCCGCAGGGACGGCTGAATAACCTCCATGTCCTACATCAGTTCCTATCACCATTGCGTCTTCAGCACCAAAGATCGCCGCCCGCTCATCACGCCGGAACTGCGCGAACGGCTCTGGCCGTTCCTTGGCGGCATCGCGCGGCAGAACAAGATGAAGGCGATCGAAATCGGCGGCGTGGAAGACCACGTCCATATTCTGCTTTCGCTGCCGTCCACGATGGCGATTGCCAAGGCGTTGCAATTGATCAAAGGCGGCTCGTCCAAATGGATTCACGAAACATTCTCCGACCAACGCGGGTTTGCTTGGCAGGAGGAATACGGCGCGTTCAGCGTGAGCGTGTCGCAACTCGACAAAACCATCGCCTACATCAAGGGACAGGAAGCGCATCACCGCAAAGTGACGTTTCAGGAGAAGTTTCTGGTGCTATTGAAGAAACATCGGATCGAATACGACGAACGATATTTGTGGAAATAAAATTCAGCCGTCCCTGCGGGACTTATGCCGCGTGGCGTTTTACCCGGCGTTGAAACGCCGGGCTATTGTCGGTTGTCCCTATCGGGACAAAGACGGGCGCTGATGCGTCCCTCCCGTTATTTCTTCCCGTGATACTGATGGCACTCGGAGCAATTGCTCGCCGCGCCGCCTTTCGGGCTGTGGCAGGTGACGCAACTTACTTTTGACGGCAGGAGAATGTCCGCGGTGTTCTTGCTGCCGCGCACTTCGTGGCATTTCTCGCAGGCGACTTGTGTGTGCTTGGCGTGATTGAATCCGCCGCGCACGAACCAGTGGTCCATGATGACGGGCTTGGTGATCTGCGGCGTGGCGTCGCCGCTGGCGGTGACTTCATGGCAATAGGCGCAGCCGGGGAATCGAGCGCGGCTCGTCGCATCCATGCCTGCAACGCGTGTGCTCGGGCCGGTGCGGGCGTCGCTGAAGAAAATCTCGCGTTCCAGTTGCTCGCCTGAACCGACCTGCGCGCGCAGCCGCGCCATCTGCGCTTGCGCGAAGGCGTTCACGTCGTCCGTCGTGGTGAGGTTCTTCACGCGCTTGGCGTGCTCGGCGTATTGCGCGGGCAGGCTGCGCAGGAATGCGCGCACGAACTCGGCGTTGCCGTGCGGCACGCGCAGCGCGGGATTCTCGGCATCGAATTGCAGCGAATGGCAGACTTTGCAGTTCGCATCGAATGAGATTTTGCGATAGAAACCGCCGCTCGCGTCGGGCTGGTGGCAGGACGCGCACTCCAGCTTCTTGCCATTGGGCAGCGCGGGAATCGTCGGCGAGGTTAGGTGCAACTGGTGATTGAACTTGAGCGTGTCCGGGTCGCGCAGCTTTTCGGCGATGAGTTGGAATTCGGGATGGTCGGCGGCGAAGGCGGTGATGAGTTGGGTGTGGCCGCGTTCCGATCGCGGCGTCTTGAACACATCCGCGCCGTGCGTGGCGCGATAATCAAACGCTTCCGGCGGCAGTGTTTTTCCCTTTTCCAACGACGCCTGCATGATGGCCGCGTCGCCGTGGCAGACCTGGCAATTGCGGTCGGACGGCGGGTGCATCGGGGCGCTGCCGGTGTGCTCGTGATGGCACGCCACGCACGAATGGCTTTGCACGACGTTCGGCTCGTGGAAGGCGGAGGTCTTGTGGCATTTCATGCACGCCTCGTCCATCGCGGAGAGCGCGAGCGAGCGTTGGCCGGCGCGAAACGAGGCTTTGATTTGGTCCACGGTGTTCCCGCCGACGTGGCATTTCTCGCACTGGTTGGCGAACTGCGCGTGCGACCGCGTGATGCTGCCGGACGAATAAAATCTTTCGCTGCCGAAGAAATGCCAAACCGCCATCGCCGCCAGCCCGACGACCACAACGCCGCTTGTGACCAAGAATTTCGCGCGACGCAGGTAATGCGCCTTTTTGTAGTAGTCCAGATTGCCTTTGAACCGCTCGGCGATGGACTTCTGGGTTCTTTGCGGAGTTGCCATGCGAATCAGTTTTTAACCACGGATGGACACGGATGGACACGGATTTGGGGAATGCAAAACAAACGCAGAGACGCAGAGGACGCGGAGAGCCGCCGAGGTTCAGCAAAAAACTTGCGTTTCTCTGCGTCCTCTGCGGCTCTGTGTTGCTCCGGCTTCATTCGGTTTTTCATCCGTGTTTATCTGTGTCCATCCGTGGTTGATTTAATATCTCCACACCGTCACGACGACATGCCACGCGGTCAGCGCGAGCAGCACGAACGAGATCGGCGCGTGCACGAACAGCCAGCCGTGCAGCCAGTGCTGATACCGCGTCTGCAAGTCCAGTTGCCGCCGCTCGTCGCACCAGTTCTGCAACCGCTCCACGTCGGCGTGCCATTGCGCGGTGACGCTCACCTTGAGCGCGCGGAAATAATCGTCCGCCACGCGCTGGCTGCCGAGACGTAACTTGTCGCCGCGCTTCGCCGCGAGATACGGCAACGCTTCCTGGTCTAGGAATTGTTTCAGGATGTCGGTGGACGGATCAACCTTCGCAGGCTCGACGGGAACGGGTGCGGCTGCAGGCGCGTTCGGATCAATCGCCGCCGGAGCGGCGACGGGCGCAGGCACGGCGGGCGGGGCAACGACAGGTTGACGGAGTTTCTGCGCGGCTTCGTGCAGCGGTTTCAGGATGTGCGGAATCTGCTCGAAGATGGTTTCGAGCCGAAGATGGTTTCGAGCGGAATCTGTTCCTTCATGATGCGTGGCAGGAAATGTTGCAGCGCGAGTCCGTAAAAGCCGCTGACCATCACGACGGCGTAGAGCGCGAGAAGCAGTTGCGGCATCGGGCCGCCGGCACTCAAGCCGCAGTGCAGCGCGATGAGCGGCACGGTGAGCAGCGTGAGCCAGATGTGCGCCTTGAGCCAGACCTGCACGCGGCCGATGCGCCACGCGGGTTTCTTGCGGCGCGCGCCGAGCAGCGTGGCGAAGATGAAGATGAGCAGCGCGAGGATGCCGTAGATAAGCCCGAGCGGACTGCCGCCGACCGTGCCGCGCAATGGCGGCGTCGGGCCGAGGAACGCGGGCAGCGGCAGATGGAACGGCAGGAGGTCCGGATGGAAGTTGGCAAGGTAAAGCAAACTCGCCACCGCGCTCGCCAAGAGAACGAACCCGAACCACGGCCAATGATTGCGGTCGAGAATCATTTCAGGTTTCCAAAAATTTATCCAGTGCCTGCTCCAACTGCTTCAGCGTCGCCTCCACATTCAGCACGAGCGGAGACATCTTTTGCCAGTCCAAGTCGAACGAGTAGGCGTTGCGGAAGACATGCCGGAAGCGCAGGTATTCCAACAGCGTGTCATGCAGTGCGCCGGACAACAGCGCGGGGCGTGTTGCGGTCGGCGCTTTCATGCGGAGCAGCAGGTCACGATGCCACGCGTCGCCCGCCACCGGGGAGTTGTCCAGTTCGACGCTCACACGCTTAAAAAGATTTTCCACGCCCGTGTAAAAGGAATGCAGCATCGCCGCCAGCGCGGACAGCTCCACGTCGCTCGGTGCCTGGGTGCGACACTGGGCGAGGAGCGGCTGGATGACGGCCAGCAGCCGGCGCAGTTGTTCGCGTTCGGTGGCCTGCTGCTTGCGGAATTTATCCCACGCGGATGAGTTCATTTTCCGTGCGCAGGTGACGGGTGAACGGCGTGCTGATGTCCAGATCAATCAAATCCACCGACCGCCCGACCAGATCGCTGACGCGGGCGCCCATGCGGTAGAAAATGGACGGCGGCAAACCGGACACGGCCAGATCGAGATCGGAATCCGCGCCGCCCGTGCCTTTGGAAGCCGAGCCGAACACATAAACCTCGCGCGCGCCCGCCGCCTTGAGTTCGGTTGCGGCGCGTTCAATCAGAGTTTTGGTTTCAGTGCTCACGGTATTGATTATCCACAGAAAACGGCTTCGGGCAAGCGGTGGTTGTGCCACCCGCCACCGCGCTCGCCCCGAGGACGAACCCAAACCACGGCCAATGATTGCGGTCGAGAATCATACTTGGGCGTCCTGTTTCCTTCGGTTGCAAAATTTGGCAAACAAACTTCGCACGGCAAACAACAATACCCATACAAACAAAATCAAACCGCAGCCAAAAATAGCGAACGATGGACTCTCATAACTTCCAACAAAAACCAGAAAGAATGCTGGCATTACAATCAATGTGCTGTGAAGAGGGACAACGGCTGGAGTAAGGGTTAAAGCAAAAATTAACGACGACCATTTTCTCCGAGCACTTAAGTTGGGAACTCTCTTTCTTATCACCAACCAAGCCAATCCACATATGGCAAATGCTATTCCGCAGTATTTGAAATAGCCGCGCCAGCGTATTGAATCACCGGTTAGCTCATTAAACAGTTCAATTAAAAATGTCAGGAGCTTTTCCATTATTCATCTCCCTTCGTTGTCGTCGCCTTGTGCGTCGTGCGCGGGTCGAAGCGTTTGACTTGCTGGAAGCTGGTCGCGGTGAGCTGGCGGCCGGCGAGGCGGTTGGCGAAAAATTCGCTGGGGTCAACGCGCATCGCGGCGTCGTGCGGGCAGGCATAGACGCAGCTCGGCATGTTCAGGTCGGTGCACAGGTCGCAGGTGGCGGCTTTGTTGGCGGTCTTCTTCGGCGCGGCGGCGGATTTTTTCAGGCCGAAGAATTCGATGAGGTTGAATTTCTCTTTCGCAGGCGGCGGAGTTGCCGTTGCCGGAGCAGCAGCGGGCGCGGTTGCTGGCGCGGCGGCGACGGCAGGTTTCTTCTCTTCCATCAACTCCACGGGGTGCATGTTGATGTTGCCGAATGGGCACAGCTCGGCGCATTTGGTGCAGCCGATGCACCAGTCTTCGATGATGATCTCGAGGTTGTCTTTGCGGCGGATGGAACTGACGGGGCATTGCGTCATGCACAACGGGTCGCGGCAGGTGCGGCAGGCGGTGGCGACGAGATATTTGTCGTAGCGCAGGCCGTCACGCAGCAGGCGCGTGACGCCGTCGTGGGCGTCGGCGCAGGCGCGCACGCAAAGGTCGCAGCGCACGCAGCGGTCGAGATCAATGAGCAACAGGTTCTGCGCCTCGAACAATCCCTGGTCGAGGAACTCGTCCATGTTCAGGCCGACGGGCAACTTGGATTGCTCGCCGGACTTGATGCGCGCGTCGGCGACTTGCGTGAGCGTGGCGCGCACGTCGGGAAAATTCTCCAGCATCGCGTTGAACTCGGCGGCCTTGATGCGGACGACGTCCACGCGGTCGAGCGCGGAACAGGTCGCGCCGCGCGGGGCGTTCTTGAGCAAGCCGATTTCGCCGAAGTAATCGCCACGGCTCAAGTAGGTGCGCACCATTTCGCCGCCGGCGAGGGCTTGCGAAACTTTCACCATGCCCTGCCGGATGAGATAGAACGCATCCGCCGCGTCGCCTTGCTTGCAGATGGCCTCGCCTTTGTCGAACGAGACGAGCTCGACGTTCTGCTTGAGGCGATCCATGAAAAATTCGTCGAGCGAACTGAACAGCGGCACGGAGCGCAAATGGTTTGCGAGCGAACGGTCGCGGTATTTCTTGTCCATCTCGGCCTTGAACGACGTGCCTTTGAAGGTCGGCACTTTCACGCGCGTGCCGGCCTTGGTGACGGCATCGATCGCGCGCGAGCCCATGAGCATGTCGAGCACGACGCGCAGAAATTCCACGACCACGCAGTCCTCGGACGCGCGCACGGTGGCCGAGCGCGGCGAGAACGTGCGGCACGTCATCTCACCGAAAAGCTCGCCCGCGCCGAGGATGGCGAGCGGCTTGGTGATGGAGAGATCCACCGACGCGTCAATGGGAATGAACGTGCGGGTCTTGCCATCGCGCTTCTCGTCCTTTTCGCTGACGAGAAAACTTCGCATCCGCGCCACGCCGCGTCCGAAAACGCCCGTGTTGCCGCCGGAATGGGTTTTGACGTGCGCGATCTGGCTGGCGATGAAGATATCCACGCTGCCGGACACGACGTAGAACGCCGTCGAGCCGAACTCGCCTTCGCGGCAGACGTAATCGCCGCGCTGGTAGCGGTGGAGGACGGCCGCGCCTTCGGCCCACTTGAGTTGTGCGGCGGGGATTTCCTTGAGCGACGGCAGGTAGGTGAGGAGCTGTTCCGTGGAAAGCGGCTCGCCGGACTCCAACTTGTCGCTAATGGGTTGCATTACCGGGAAAAACGCTATAACAAGTTCCCGTGCTCGGCAACCGCATTAGTCAGGTAGGGACAGCGCGCTGCGCTGTCCGCGCCGCGTTCAGCGGCGCAACGAACTCCTTCGGCTCGTTCTGCTACGCTCGTTCCGCCCGCTACTACGCGGGCGGGGACGCCGCAGCGCGGCATCCCTACCTCTTTGCGTCTTTGCGCCTTTGCGTCTTTGCGTTAATTTTTTCTCTCTCGCTGAATCTCCACGCCGAGGACGCCCCTAAATTTCTCGGCGCGCAAAGTTGCTCCACCTCCGGTTGCCACGGCGGCGCGGACGACAAGAGCCGCCAATACACCGTCTGGAGCAAATACGACGTCCACCACGAACGCCCGTTCGCCACGCTCACCACGGCGCGCAGCGAGCGCATCGCGGAGACGTTGAAGCTTGGCAATCCCACGCAAGCCGCGCGCTGCACCGTCTGCCACGCGCCGATGCAGACCGTCCCCGCCGACCGGCTCGACAAGGCCGTGAAGATTTCCGACGGCGTCTCCTGCGAGAACTGCCACGGCCCGGCGGAGAATTGGATTCGCTCGCACACGCGCAAGGATTACACGCACGCCGACCGCGTCCACGCCGGGATGCGCGACCTGCAAAATCTTTACGTCTGCGCCAACACCTGCGTGGCCTGCCACCAGAACGTGGACGCCGACATCCTCGCCGCCGGCCATCCCGAATTGATCTTCGAACTCGACGGCCAATGCGTGACTCAGCCGAAGCACTGGCAGGAGACGACGAACTGGAACGGCGCGCAGGCGTGGCTTGTGGGGCAGGCGGTGGCATTGCGGGAGGCGCTTTGGTTGGAAAAGCGTGAACGGCATGGAACAAATTCCGTTGTGCCTTTGGATGGACTTGCGGCTTCATTGCCGTGGAGCATGGATAAGATTGATGCCAGGCTTCCGCGACTGACAGTTGAAACCACGATGCGAAAATGGAGTGACGAACTTGCAAAAGCCGCAGCCAATATTAATTGGTTAGATGACGCTACGCGAAAATGTTTATCTGCGATATTAAGCGACAGCGCCAGCGGCTTTCGTGACAAAACGCTTTCTCAACCATATCTGGCACACGTTGCCCAGCGCCTCGTGCTCGCGCTCGACCGCCTGACGCTCGCCTTGCCCGACGCGAAAGCCGCCGAGCAACTCCGCGCGCCCCTGAAAAAACTTTTCGCCGACGTCCAATCGCTGCCGGACTTCGCGCCCGCCACCTTCGCCGACCACCTCGCGGAGTTTCAGAAAGCCCTGCCCGCCGCCCCGTAGTTTTTGTCCGCAGATTTCACAGATTAACGCAGATGAAGCCGGCTGGAATTTAATCGGCGAAAATCTGCGCAATCTGCGGAAGAAAATATCTGTGTTTCATCTGTGTTAATCTGTGGCTGATGATGCAGTTTGTTTGCTTGGTTTCCCGCCATGTTTCGTGTTCTATTCCCCGCTGCGACAACTTTTATGGACGACACCAATTCATTGATCGAACAACGCAAGGCCAAGCTCGCCGCGCTCCAGAGCAAGGGCATCGACCCGTTCAGCGCCGCGAACAAGTTCACGCCGGACACCGGCGCGGGCGTGGCGCGCGCGAAATTTGAGCGCGGCGAGCTCGCCGAGGGCGCGACCGTGGCCGTGGCCGGGCGCATCACCGCGCACCGCGACATGGGCAAGTCCATCTTCATCGACGTGCGCGACCAGTCCGGGCGCGTGCAGGCTTACGCGCAGAAACAGACCCTCGGCGACGAGCAGTTCGACATCTTCAAACACCTCGACCTCGGCGATTTCGTCGGCGTGCGCGGCACGATGTTCCGCACCCGGACCAACGAGCCGAGCATCAAGATGGAATCGTTCAAAATCCTCTCCAAGGCGCTGCGTCCGCCGCCCGCCAAGTGGCACGGGCTGGAAGACACGGAAATCCGCTACCGCCAGCGCTATCTCGACCTCATGGGCAATCCCGAGGTGAAGGAAGTTTTCCTCAAGCGCAGCGCCATCGTGCACGAGATCCGCAGCTTCTTTCACAGCCGCGGCTACGTGGAGGTGGAGACGCCCGCGATGCAGGCGATTCCCGGCGGCGCGGCGGCGCAACCGTTCAAGACCTTTCACAACGCGCTCGGCTGCGAATTTTATCTGCGCATCGCGCTGGAGTTGTATCACAAGCGGCTGCTCGTGGGCGGCATTGATAAGCTGTTCGAGATCGGCAAGAACTTCCGCAACGAAGGTCTCTCGCGCAAACACAATCCCGAATTCACGATGCTCGAAGCCTACTGCGCGTTCGGCAACTACGAGACGATGATGGAGACCGTGGAATCACTCATCAAACAGGTCGCGCAGAAAGTTCTAGGAACGCTGGTCATCGAGACGAAGGACGCCGAGGGCAAAGTCACCAAGACGATTGACCTCACCAACTGGCGGCGCGCGAAATACAAAGACCTTGTCCGCGAAGTTGCGGGCAAAGATTGGTTTGATGTCACGCCTGCTGAACGCCGTCGTCGTGCGATGGAAGATTTGAAACTCGCGGGCGACATCGCCAAGGGCTACGAAGATTTTGAAGTCACCGGCGCGGTGTTCGAGAAGCTCGTCGAGCCGACGCTCATCCAGCCCACGTTCGTCACGCATCTGCCCAAGGAACTCGTTCCGCTCGCCAAGCTTTCGCCCGACGACCCGACGACCGTCGAAGTCTTCGAGTGCTGCATCAACGGTCAGGAGATTTCGCCCGGCTACACTGAGCAGAACGATCCCATCGCGCAGCGCGCCACGCTGGAACACCAGGCCGGCGGCGAGCAACAGAAGCTGGACGAGGATTTCCTCGTCGCGCTCGAACACGGCATGCCCCCGGCGGGCGGCATCGGTATCGGCATTGACCGCCTGTGCATGATGCTCCTCGGCCAGGAAAGCATCCGCGACGTGATTTTGTTCCCGCAGTTGAAGCCGAAGTGAGTTGAGACAGGATTGACAGGATTTTGCAGGATTGGAGTTTCCGTTCCGGGTGTTTTTTAATCCGGTTAATCCTGTCTTTCTATAGGCGTATCCCTGCTTTTGAAGCTGAAATCGGCGGAAAGCGGGCAAAAACAGGTGATTTTGGCGAAAATGGGCGTTTTAGGCCGTTTTTAGGACCCCAAAAACGGGCTTTAGCCGTTGGAGCGGGTCAAACAGGTCCCTAAATAAGTCGTTCCAACGGTTGGAGCGGGCCAAACCGGGTCCTAAAATCGGCCTCAAACGGCTGGAGCAGGCTTGGAGGTGTCCAAAAAACGACATCAAACGGCTTGAGGCGCGCTGAGAGGGTCCTGAAATCCGGCTCAAACGGTTGGAGCGACCCAAACAGGGTCCGGGTAAGCGGGCTCAAACGGTTGGAGCAGGTTTTGGGGTGTCCAAAAAGAGCCATCAAACGGTTGGAGGGCGTTTTTAGGAGCCTTGGAATCGGTCTCCAACGGCTGGAGGAAGATTTTTGGGGCGCAAAAATTCAGGGAGGTTAGCCTGTTCCCGCTGCCTGAAACCGAATATACCATCATCATGAAAACATTCCTCGCCGCCGCCCTCCTGGTCGTGACTGCTTTCGCCAGTTCCGCCGCTGAAACGAACGCGGTGCCGCTCAGCCCGTCCGTCGCCAAGGATTCGCGCTGCTTCGAGCTGCGCACCTACTACGCCGCGCCGGGCAAGTTGGAGGCGTTGAACGCCCGTTTCCGCGATCACACCTGCGCGCTGTTCCGCAAGCACGGCATGGAGATCGTCGGCTTCTGGATTCCGACGAGCAAGGAGCAGGGCGCGGAGCACAAGTTGATCTACGTGCTGGCCCACAAGAGTCGCGAGGCGGCGAAGCAATCGTGGAAGGATTTTGGCAGCGATCCCGATTGGAAAACGGCGCGCACGGAATCGGAGGCGAACGGAAAGCTGGTGGAGAAGGCGGAATCGGTCTTCATGGCGGCGACGGACTATTCGCCGGTGAAGTAGGAGAGCGGGAGGTTCTCGTTGTAAAATTTGGGGCCGCGCGGCAGCGCGGCCCTACCGTTTTACGGCGCGCGGACGCGGAAGAAGCGGGGGCTGCCGGTGATGTTGGTGGTGAAGGTGTAGCTGGCGTTGGTGGCGGTGAGGCTGGTGGCAAGCGTGGTCCAGTTGACGAGGTTGGAGGAGGTTTCCACGCGGTAGATGCCGCCGAAGACGGAGTTCCATTGTGCGGTCATCGTGGGTTCGGCGTAGGTCATGGCGGTGACGCGGATGGGTTGGGTGTAGGGGTTGTTGAAAATCATCTGCACGGGCAGATGGTCGGAGGCGGTGACGTCGTCGTTGGTGAGCAGGGGCGCGGGCGGGTTGGTGAGTTTGTCGCTGCGGAAGACCTGGCTGGTGGCGATGTTCGAGGCGAGCAAATTGCAGGGGAAGATGTAGTCAATGCGTTCGCTGGGGGTGGCGAGGTTGCCGGCGGCGGTCTGGATGGGATAGGTGAAATATTTTCCGGTGAAAGGGTTGGTGGGGCTGGTCAGTTGCAGGCCGGCGAACGGGCTGGTGAGGCGCTGGATGGAAAGGTTGGTGACCTCGAATTCGTTCATGTCGCCGGCGAGGATGTAGGGATGCAGCGGGTAGAGGGCGAAGAGGTTGGTGGCAAAAAAGTTGGTGATGGCGGCGGCTTCGGCGGCGCGCTTGGCGACATCGTTGGTGTAGTTGCTGGTGCTGGCCTTCAGGTGGGTGACGAAAACGTGCAGCGGTTGGGCGAAGCTGGGCACGGTGATTTGCGCCTCGAACAGGTCGCGGGTGAAGTTCGGGCCGGTGTAACCGAAGGGGTCGAGCGGCGCGCCGTCCAGCCAGCTCGTGGAGCGGGTGATGGGAAAGCGGCTGAGGATGACGCTGCGGATGAAGCCGTCCGTGCCGGAATTGCGGGCGAGCGAGTAGCCGGGGAAGAAGGCGGTGACGAAGTTGGTCATCTCGTAGGAGTAGCTGTTGGGAATCTCGTTGAGCGTGATGATGTCGGGGTTGAGGTATTGCAACTGGCGCGCGATGGCCTGCACCTGGAGCGAGTTGGTGGTCCAATTGGTGATGCCGTTGCCGTGGGTGTTGTAGGTGACGAGGGAGATCGCGCCCTGCAAGATGACGGGCGGCGCGGAGGTGACGGTGAGGGTGGCGGCGAGGCTGTTGGTGGTGCCGGCGGAGTTGCTGGCGACGACGAAGTAGCTGCCGGACTGATTGGTGGTGACGTTGTTGAGGGTGAGGGTGGTGTTGGTTTCGTTCAGCAAATCCGCAGCGTTGAAACGCCACTGGTAGGTCGGCGCGGGATTGCCGGTGGCGGACACGGTGAAGGTGGCGGTGTCGCCGACGCCGACGGTCTGGTCGGCGGGTTGCGTGGTGATGACGGGCGGATTGGTCGTCGGCGTGCTGGGGCTGAAACTCACGGTGAGATCGTCAATGGCCAGTCCGCTGTCTGAACCGGAATCGTCCACGTCGAGCCAGCGGAGAAAAATCTCCTGGCCGGGTTGCAAGAGCACGCCGGTCAAAACCACGTTGGCAAAAACCGTCCGGTTGGTGGCGACATTGCCGTCCAGCGCGCCGGAGGTGGTGGCTGGATTGGGGTTGGTGAAATTCAGCGCGGGCAGGTTGGTCCACGTGCCGGCGAGCGCATTGGTGATGGGCGAGCCGCTGGTTTGGAATGCGAACGTCAGCATCTGCGGGACGGTCGTGCCGCTGCGCCATTGTTCGCCGGTGCAGGAAACGGTGAAGTTGGTCTGGGCGGAGGCGGTGTCGTTCGTGAAGCGGACGCCGTAATAATAGTTGATCGAAGACCCGGCGACCGAACCCAGCGCCCGGTCGGTTGCCGGGTTCACTCCGTTCGTGCCGAAGCTGTAGATGCCGCCGGTCGTGCCGGTGCCCGCGCCGGCGATGAAGTTGGTGGCGTCGAGGCTGCCTTTCGTCGCATACCAGCCGGGGAGTGTGGTGTTGTTCGTCCAGTTGGCGCTGGTGCTGCCGAGGGAATCAAAATTTTGGCTATAAGGCCCGCCGCCGATTAGAATCTGCGCGGCTGCCGGGCGGGAAAAAAGGCCTGTCAAGCCCACAATGGCCGTGAGCAGATACAACAATACTGGTTTCATTTAAATTGCGTTTGGCAGCCGCTTCCTCCCTTGCTGACAGCATTATTAATCGCATAAAGGAGCGCGTTCGCAAGTAAAGACTCAGAGTGTCGCCGGCGGCGGACAAGCACCTGACTTTTCGCTGGTCAGCGCCGGAAGTTTTCTAGACATTCCTCCCAATCTTTTGCCATGTGCGGTATCGCAGCCATCTTCGCCTACGACTCCCGCGCGCCGCGCGTTGACGAAGGCGAGTTGACCGCCATCCGCGACCACATGACGCCGCGCGGGCCGGACGGCGCGGGCAACTGGCTCGATGATCAGCGCCGCGTTGGGCTGGGGCATCGCCGGCTTTCCATCATTGA
>JAPLTZ010000320.1:0-17262 GCA_026397895.1 Verrucomicrobiota bacterium
CAAGGCTGGCTCGCGACGAAGCTCGAAGCCAGCGGCCAGCAGCAGGCCACCTGGCGCACGAACCCAAAGCTCGCCGGCGGCTCCGGCTGCGGTGGCGACATCGGCACGCATGCGCTGATGCAGCTCCGTTTCGTCACCGGGCTGGAAGTTGAAGCGGTTTCCGCGCAGCTCGAAACATTCGTGGAAGGCCGCGCGCTCGACGACCACTTCACGGCTTACTGCAAATTGAGCAACGGCGGCAAGGCGCTCGTGCGCGCGTCGCAGGTCTGCATCGGGCGGAAGAACGACATGGGCATCGAGATCGCCGGCACGAAGGGCAGCGTCCGCTGGAGTCAGGAAGAGCCGGAGAAACTCCTTGTCACGCTCGCCAACCAACCCGACCGCATCTACTGGCGCGGCGCGATCCAGACCGGCGACGGTTTCCTGCCGAAGGACGACAAGCTCGAAGCCTTGCTCAAGGAGCCGACCATTCCCGCCGGGCATCCCGAAGGTTTCCACGACGCCTTCGCGCGGCTGCACCGCTTCTTCGAGGCGGACATCCGCAAGTGGCAGGCCGGCAAAAAAGTGGTCAACGACAGCTCCCGCTACGCCAGCGTGGACGACGGTTGGACGGGCATGGCCTTCATCGCCACCTGCCTCAAGAGCGGCGCCAAGCAAGGCAAGTGGACGCCGATGCCGAAGAAAATTTGAACGATTGCCGACATCCGCAGATTGCGCGGATTAACGCAGATTTTTTCCCGCCGCCGTTTCATCTGCGCCATCTGTGAAATCTGCGGAGGGTAATCCGTTCACTTCCGCGCGAACGCCGCGTCGAACGCCGCTTTATTCGGCGCGAAGTCGAGCTTGCGGACGAACGCGCAGCTCTCTGCCGCGCCGTGGAAGCGGTCCATGCGACCGTCTTCCCATTCCACCGAGAGCGGGCCGCGATAGCCCACGTCGTTCAGCGCGACGATGATTTCCTCGAAGTTCACGTCGCCGTGGCCGAGCGAGCGGAAATCCCAGAAGCGCCGCGCATCCGTGAAATCCGTGTGGCCGCCGAACACGCCCACGCTGCCGTCGCCGTGGCCCCACCACACGTCCTTCATGTGCGCGTGGAAAATGCGCCCGCCGAATTCGCGGATGAACTTCACGTAGTTGACGCCCTGATACGCGAGGTGCGAGGGATCGTAGTTGAAACCGAAACGCTTGTGGTTCTTCACCGCGTCGAGCGCGCGGCGGGCGGTGGCGAGATCAAAGGCGATTTCCGTGGGATGGACTTCGAGCGCGAAGTTGACGTTCTCCTTCTCGAACACGTCGAGGATCGGCAGCCAGCGTTTGGCGAAATCAGCGTAGCCCTTGTTCCAGAAATCCTGGTTCGTCGGCGGGAACGCGTAGATCGAGTGCCAGATGCTTGAACCGGTGAAGCCGTTCACGACGGCGGGCGCGTCCTTTTTCGCGCCGGGCTGGGCGTTGAAGAATTTCCGCGCGGCGCGGGCGGTGGCCTTCATGCGCTCGGCGGCGCGCTGGCGGACGCCTTCCGGTTTGCCGTCGCCCCAGACCTCGGCGGGGAGGATGCATTGGTGGCGTTCGTCAATCAGGTCGCACACCGCCTGGCCGACAAGATGCGCGGAGATGGCGCGGCAGGTGAGGCCGTGCTTCGCGAGCAGCGCCCATTTCTTCTTGCAGTAATCCGGCTCGGCGAGCGCGCGGGCCACGTCGAAGTGGTCGCCCCAGCAGGCGAGTTCTACGCCGTCGTAGCCCATTTTTTTGACGAGCGGCAGGAGTTCGGCGAGCGGGAGGTCGGCCCATTGGCCGGTGAAGAGCGTGATGGTTCTTGGCATAGGATGGGTTGGTTGTCAGAGATTCAAAGCTGCGCGCAATAAACTGGTCGCTGCCCGCCAAAGGTCAATCTTGAAAAACCGTTAACCTTTTCCCGCCGCCGGCGTCCATATCCCCGAAGCGGAATGAATTTGATTGTGAATCCGGCAAAAACCGTTTTAATTTTCCCGTTCCGCCACCACCAACCTTTTATGAAAACCACCAACAAACTCATCCTCACCACCATCGCCTGCCTGGGCCTGCTGACTTCGGTCACGCGCGCCGCCGACCAGACCGCCGCCGAAAAACTCGGCTGGAAGCTCGGCGTCCAATGCTGGACGTTCAAGAAGCTGACGTTGTTTGAGACGCTGGACAAAGTCCACGACCTCGGCCTGAAATACGTCGAGATGTTTCCCGGCCAGAAACTCAAGCCCGGCTCCGAGTCCAAGACCGGCCCGGCCCTGACCGCGGCGGAAACCGCCGAATTGCAGGCCAAGCTGAAAGCGACGGGCGTGCAGGTCGCCAGCTTCGGCGTGGCACCCATCCCGGCCGGCGAAGCCGCCGCGCGCAAACAATTCGAGTGGGCCAAGCAGATGGGCATCGAAGTCCTCGTCACCGAAACCGTCCCGGACGCGACCATTGACAAGCTGAGCGGCGAATTCAACATCAAGGTCGCCCTGCACAACCACCCCACGACTTGGCCGGCGGAAAAAGTGCTGGAAGCCACCAAGGATTTGAGCCCGCGCATCGGCTCCTGTCTCGACACGGGCCACGTCAAGCGCGCCGGGCGGGACACGATCGCGACCATCAAGCAGCTCGGCACCCGCGTCATCCACTCCCACTTCAAGGACGTCATGCCCGTCGAAGGAAAGCCCGGCAAGTGGGAAGACGCCCCGTGGGGCACCGGCCAGGGCAACGCCGCCGGGATGTTGGCCGAACTGAAGCAGCTCGGTTTCAAAGGCTATTTCATGATCGAATACGAACACGGCACCGTGGACGAACTCATGCGCGACCTGCCCAAGTGCGTCGCGTTCTTCAACCAGACCGCCGCCGACCTCGCCAAGTGATCAATTCGCGCGTCATGAAATATTCCATCAACCGCCGCAACTTCCTCAAGACCACCGCGCTCGCGGCGGGCGCGGCTACCGTCGGCTTCCCCGCCTTTGTGCGCGGGCAGAACCTCAACAGCAAACTCAACATCGCCGCCATCGGTGCCGCCGGCAAAGGCGTGGCCGACACCAAATGCTGCGCCACCGAGAACATCGTCGCCCTCTGCGACGTGGACATGGATTACAGCGCCGGTCAACGCGCGAAATATCCCGAAGCGAAATTCTTCCAGGACTTCCGCAAGATGTTCGACGCGCTCGGCAAGTCCATTGACGCCGTCACCGTCACCACGCCCGACCACACCCACGCCGTCATCGCCACCGCCGCGATGAGTCTGGGCAAACACGTCTATTGCCAGAAACCGCTCACGCAGACCATCTACGAGGCCCGCTACCTGCGCGACATGGCGCGGCGGAAAAAAATCATCACGCAGATGGGCAATCAGGGCAGCGCCGAAGACGGCCTGCGCCGCGCCGTGGAAGTCATCCAATCCGGCATCCTCGGCACCGTCAAGGAAGTCCACGTCTGGAGCAACCGCCCCATCTGGCCGCAGGGCATGAACCGCCCCGAAGGCAGCGACCCCGTCCCCGCCGGTCTCGACTGGGACCTGTGGATCGGCCCCGCGGCGATGCGCCCCTTCAAGCTCGGCAGCGGCAAAGGCAAACGCGATGCCGGGATTTACAACCCCTTCAACTGGCGCGGCTGGCAGGACTTCGGCACCGGCGCGCTCGGCGACATGGCCTGCCACACCGTCAACCTGCCGTTCCGCGCGCTCGAACTCGCCTACCCCACCGAGATCGAGGGCGAAGCCATCGGCGGCATGAACACCGAGAGCTATCCCATCGGCTCCAAAATCCGCTTCCAGTTTCCCGCGCGCGGCAAGGCCGGTCACCAGGCCCCGCTCACCTTCTGGTGGTATGACGGCGGCCATCCCAAGCAGAACAATCCCTTGCTCCACGACGGCAACAACAAACCGCCCCGCGAACTCCTCGCCGACGTGGAAGCCTTCCGGGGCGAGATTCCCCACAGCGGTTGCCTCATCATCGGCAGCAACGGCACCGCCTTCGCTCCCGACGACATGGGCGCGCAGATGTTCGTGAAGCTCGCCGGCGAAACGAAATACACCTTCATTGACAAACACCCCGTCGCGATGGCCGTGCCCGTGACGATTCCCCGCAACCCGTTCAAGGGCGACGGTGATTTCCGGCATCATCAGGAATGGATTGCCGCCATCAAGGACAACAAGCCCGAGACGTGCTACTCGCGGTTCGACATCGGCGCGTATCTCACCGAGATTATGCTGCTCGGCTGCGTGGCCCTGCGCGTCGGCAAGAAGATTGACTGGGACGGCCCCAACATGCGCGTCACCAACGCGCCCGAAGCCGCCCGCCTCGTCAAGCGCGACAACCGCGCCGGCTGGGTGCTGGGCGCTTGAGCAAAACCAAACTCCGACATCGGGGAGCGCGTCCATCTGGATGCGCTCCCCGTTTCATTTGATGGCTGTGCGCGCAATTGCTTGACGGTGGCGGCGGCTTGCGGCATTTAACGCCCGCATGAAACTTTTCCGCCGCAAACACGCCGCCGACCTCCAGGCCGAGGCCAAAGCCGACCAGAGCCTCAAGCGCGCGCTCGGCCCGGTGAACCTCACCGCGCTCGGCATCGGTGCCATCATCGGCGCGGGCATCTTCGTGCTCACCGGCCAGGCCGCCGCGAAATACGCCGGGCCGGCCATCGTGCTCTCGTTCATCCTCGCGGGGATGGCGTGCGCGTTCGCGGGGCTGTGCTACGCGGAGTTCGCGGCGATGATTCCCATGTCCGGCTCGGCCTACACCTACGGCTACGCGACGCTCGGCGAATTCGTCGCGTGGATCATCGGCTGGGATCTGATTCTGGAATATCTTTTCGCCGCGTCCACCGTCGCCGTCGGCTGGTCGGGCTACGTCGTTTCGTTTTTGAAGGAATTCGGCATCGTCATCCCCGCGCAATTCACCTCCGCGCCCTACGACCACCACGCGCCGCTCGACGCGGGCTGGAACATGTGGCGGCTCTTCACCGAGGGCTGGGTCAGCACGGGCGCGACGCTCAACGTGCCGGCGATGGTCATCGTCGGCCTCGTCACCTTCCTGCTCGTGCTCGGCATCAAGGAATCGGCCTCGTTCAACAACGTCATCGTCGCCGTCAAGCTCGCGGTCATCCTCACCTTCATCGCCGTCGGCTTCGCGTTCATCAACCGGCACAACTGGCAGCCGTTCGTGCCGCCGGCCATCGGCCCGGGTGAATTCGGCTGGGGCGGCGTGCTGCGCGGCGCGGGCGTGATTTTCTTCGCCTACATCGGGTTCGACGCCGTCTCCACCGCCGCGCAGGAGGCGAAAAATCCACAGCGCGACATGCCCATCGGCATGCTCGCCTCACTCGGCGTTTGCACCATCCTCTACATTATCGTCGCGCTCGTGCTCACCGGCGTGGTGAACTACAAGTCGCTCAACGTCCCCGCGCCCATCGCCGTGGCCGTGGATTCCTTCGGCGCGAACCTCGCATGGCTGCGGACGGTCATCAAGGTCGGCGCCATCGCCGGATTGTCGTCGGTGATTCTCGTGATGCTGCTCGGCCAGCCGCGGATTTTCTACTGCATGTCCAAGGACGGGTTGCTGCCGAAGGTTTTCAGCTCGGTGCATCCGAAATTCAAGACGCCGTGGATCGCGCAGATCTTCACCGGCATGGTCGCGATGCTCGTGGCGGGGCTGTTCCCCATCGGCCTGCTCGGCGAACTCGTCTCCATCGGCACGCTGCTGGCGTTCCTGATCGTCTGCGCCGGCGTGCTGGTGTTGCGCAAGCTGCACCCGGAAATCCACCGGCCGTTCCGCACGCCCGCCGTGTGGGTCGTCGCGCCGCTGGGGATTTTCTTCTGCGGCTGGCTGATGTCCGGCCTGCCGCGCGACACCTGGGCGCGGCTCATTGTCTGGATGCTGCTCGGCTTCGTGATCTATTTCAGCTACAGCCACCGCCACTCCAAGCTGCACCACGGCCTCGGCGGCAAGACCATTCCTCCCAAGCCGGAATAGCCGGAAACGTAATCCGCAGATTGCGCTGATTCCACAGATTGATTGAATCTGCGCCAATCCGCGAAATCTGCGGATGCCTCCCTACCGCAACGGCCCGTAGACGTGGACCGCCAGCGGCGCGAACCCGTCCGTCACCCGGCCCGCCGCCGGCGCGAGCGAACGCGTCTCTCCCAGCACCGCCACCGCGTCGGCCTTCGCATTTTCCGGCGGCAGCGTGAAGCCGAGCGTGTGCGCCTGCTCCGTGGTGTTCACGGCGAGGATGTAATCACCCGCCGGCACAACGCCGTTGCCGTCGCGCACGCGCAGCAACCGCACTATCACCGCGCTCTGCAACGCGGCGTTGAACCGGCGCGCCGGGTCGGCGAACTTCAGCTCGCGCGGCCACCAGAGTTGCTCCGCGCGGAACAGCGGCAGGCGCTCGTTCACCTCGGCGACGACGCGCCGCAAGCCGTCCCATACCGCCGGGTGCTCGCGGATTTTCCAGAAGCTGGTGTCGAACGCGAAATAGAACAGCCCGTTCGCGCCGCGCGCGAGGGCGTCGTAGGTCATCGCGCGCAGCTCGGCCTCCGTCGGCGCGCGGAGCGGCGTGTCCTGCTCGGCGTGCAGGCTGGCGCGGTCGGTGTTCCAATCGAACGCCTGAATCACAGCCACGAGCGGCTTGTCCGCCGGCAGCGCGAGCCGCGCCGACTCGACATGCTGGCCGAAGTTTGCCAGCGGCAGCCACGGAATCGGGTAGCGGTCGAGCATCGTGATGTCCGCGATGTTCGCGAAATGCTGCGCGCTGTCGCCGCGATACAGCACCAGCGCCGTCGGCTTGGCGGGGCAGAGCGACTTCACGCAAGCGTGTGCGACGCGGACTTGCGCCGGCGAAATCAGGTTCAAGTCCGGCTCGTCCACGAGATACCACGCCCACAACGCCGGATGGCCGCCCACCGCGTTGATGGCCGCCCGTGCCCGCGCCGCGTCAAACTTCAGTCCGGCAGTCGTGCCCGGCGAGGCCAGGACTTTCAAGCCGCCCGCCTGCGCCGCGTCGAGAAAACCGCGCGTGGCCGGACCGGTGACTACGTTGCAGCCTTGGTGTCGCCCACGGCGTAGAGGCCGATGGGGAAGAAGTCGCGGGCGGTCGGCGCGGTGCGGCAGCCGGTGAGACCGATGGCCGCGAGCAGGAGAAAGCCGACGCCGTGAAATTTCATGTGCACACTTAACCGCGAAGCCGGGGCGGATTGAAAGCGAAAAACGCGGCGGCGGTCAGAGCGAGCGCAGGCGGTAGAAACGGCGCGGTTCGCCGGGGGCGTTGGTGCGGTTGATCTGGAGCGCGCCGCCGGGCCCGGCGATGAAGTCGCCGAGGGAAGTCCAGTTGGCGATGACGGTGTTCGCGTTCGTGGTGGTGATCAGGCGGTAGAGATAGCCGGGCGAGCCGGTGGCGTTGAAGCGGAAGACGCCGTTGCCGAGGGGCTGCACGCGGCAGTTGGTTGCGCCCGCCGCGCCGAAGCCGACGCGGGTGAGGGTGATGTCGTTGCCGTTGCCGCCGGTGTAGGAGATGGCGACGACCTGGCCGGCGTTGGTGCTGAGCGTGCCTTCCGGGTTGCCCGCGAAGGTGCCGCTGACCGCCGCCGGGCCGAGGTTGGAGACGATGATGTAGCTGTGGCCGGGCGTGAGCGCGCCGGCCTTGGCGTCCCGGAGGAAGAGCGAGCAGCTTGCCAGTGTCAGGTTGGAAACGGTGAGGCAGTCGTTGCTCTGGTTGGTGGTGCCGTAGTCAGCGTAGAACTGGCCGCCGCTGAAACTGGCGGTGCCGGCGACCAACCGCCCGCCGAGCGCGCCGTCGGTAATGTTGCCGGGGGCGACGCGGCCGCCGTTGATTTGTCCGAAAATCCGGCCGCTGCCTTCGAGGTAGGCGCCCGAGGCGACGGTGATGTCGCTGGAAATGCCCACGACGCCGGGCGGGTTGGCCAGTTTGAGCGCGCCCTGGTTCACGGCGACCGGCCCGTCGAAGGTGTTGTCCTGGGCGTTGGCGATGATGACGGTGTTGTTGCCGGTCTTGGTGAAGCCGACGCCGGGGTTGCCGGAGATTTGGCCGCCGATGGTCAGGTCGCCGTTGATGGTGCCGTCCATGGTGCCGGGGCCGGTCAGGGAAACGTAGCCGAGCCATTGGGCGCTGTCGCCCACCAAGCCCGGGTATGTCGCGCCGCCCACGCTGTCGAGGAAGAGGGGTTCGTTGGTGATGGTCACGTTGCTCAAGAAGAGGGTGGCGGTGACGCCGACGTAGGTTTCGCCGCCCGTGCTGCCGAAGGCGTAGGGGTTGCCGACGACGCGGACGACGCCGTTGGTGATGTAGGTGGCGCCGGTGTGGGTGTTGGTGCCGTTGAGCCAGAGGGTGCCGGGGCCGCCCTTGATCCAGCCGCCGCTGATGAGGTTGGCATTCAGCACAAGGTCGTTGTAACTGCCGAGGATTCCGTTGACGCTGATGAGCCGGACGTTGCTGCCAAGGGCGATTTTGCCTTCGATGGTGGCGCTATTGGTGGCTCCAGATTCATGGACCGAGTCGTTGATGTTCACGGGGCCGGCCAAGGTGAGGGTGCCGCTGCCGGTCTGGACGCGGCCGGATTTCATTTCAAGGCCGCCGATGGTGGCATTCTGGCCGTTCAGGTCGAGGAGACTGGTGGGATAGATGGAAACGATGCTGGAATTGGTGATTTGATTCGATTGCATCAGTTTGACCGTTCCGCTGCCGGAATAACTGGAGATGCCACCGCCGATGAAGAGGTTGCCGGGGATGGCGGTGGTGCCGGCGGTTTTGTTGAGCAGCACGGTGGTGTCGGTGAGAAAGGTGTAGCCGGTGTAGGTATTGGCGGCGGCACCGGAAAGTTGAACGGTTCCAAAAAAGAAAATGTTGCCATTGCCGTTGATCGGCCCGGACAGGGTCAGTGGCCGACCTGAAAGGGCGGCCATTTGGCAATAACCGCCCAAGGTGTTGGTGAGCGTGATTGGGCCGGCCCAAGTATTGGTGTCGCCGGATTCAAAGTAACTGCCGTCGTAGAGGAGCAGCGGCTCGCCGACGGCAGCGATGGCGTTCGGCAGGTTAAGGTGGTTGTCGCCTTTGACTATGGTTATGCCGTTGGTGCTGCCCAAGGCGAAAGGATTGCCGATCCTCACCTCGCCGGTCTCAATGGCGAGGTCTCCAGAGAAAGTGTTTGTTCCAGACAGGAGGAGTTTGCCACCGCCGGTCTTGGCCCAGTCGCCGCTGCCGCTGACTACGGCGGCGAGTTGAAAAACAAGGTTGGTGGCGATGTCGAGCGTGTGGTTGGTGGCGGAACTCCAGGCGAGCTCGCCAGCGATGAAGGCGTTGGTGCTGCCGGCGGCGACGGTGAGGTTGCTGGAGAGCGTGAGCGTGCCGGTCAGGGTGCTGGCCGCGCCGTTGCTCAACACGAGCGAGCCGATGGTGTCGTTGTAGCCGTTGAGATCGAGCCAGCCGTCGCGGTAAATCGTGGCGGTGATGGCGTCGAACTGGTTGCCGAAATCCAGGATGACGGTCGCGCCGCCGCCGTCATACGCGCCGCTGGCAGTGGTGTAGGAATTCGTGCCAGTGTTGTCGCCGATGATGAGCGCGCCGGGAATGGAGGTGTTGCCGACGGTGATGCCTTTGCCGTTCACATATTTTTTGCCCAGATGCAGCGCGCCTTCGCGGACGGTGGTGGTGCCGGTGTAGGTGTTGGCCGCCGGGCCGATGAAATAGACATCTTCCGTGCCGCGCTTGACGATGTTGCCGGTGTTGGTGATCTGGCCGGAATAATAGCTGTTGCAGTTGTAGTAATTGCTGAGGGTGAGGGTGTGGGTGTTCAGGTTCACGTCGCCATTGAGCAGGCACTCGTTGGCGGTGTTTTCGTGCAGCACGTTGGCGTTCAAAATGAGGTCCAAGTTGATGAAGTTGGTGCCGCCGTGGACCGGCGGCGGCTCGGTGTTATAGGTGTAAAGGCCGTTCAACTTGACGCGGTTGCCGTAAATGTCGTTGCCGCCGCAGGTGAGGCGCACGGTGAAGGCGGTGTCGGCCGCCAGGTTGTTGGTGGTCTTGCCCCAGGCGTCGGCGAACACGAGGGTGTCGCCGGACAACGGCGTGCCGTTGGGATTCCAGTTGGCGGTGGTGGCCCAGTTCTCATTCGCGCCGCCGCCGTCCCAGGTCCAGGTCGTGGCGCCGGCGGTCAGGGCGGCGAGGCCGGCCCCAATGGCGAGGATTGCGGCGGCACGGATGGTGGTGAATAAGGCGTGCGGATGTTTCATGTGATTGTTCCTTTTTGAAAATCGGGCGCAGTCGTAGCGGGGTGCGGGTTCAATGTTTCAAGGATGGCGAGCGGAGCAGTCCGGCGGTTCAGCGGACGCGAATTGTCGCGGGTGGCAACTCCGGGCGGATGCTGTTTTTCTTGCAGGGCTGCATGCTCTGATTTGGTTTGTGCCGCGACCTGTCTCCAAGTGATCGCGGACAAATCCTAACTTGCAGGCCGCAGGCGTGCAACCCGGTTGCATCCGATTGGCGCGTTTTTTTGCGTTTCAGACAACCCAAGTTCAGCCCGCAGCAAAATCAGCCCGAATTTTCTCCAACTCCTCCCAGCGGGCGTAGAGCTTCGTGGCGTTTTCTTTCGCCGCCTCGAGTTCGATGGTGAGTTGTGTGGCTTGCGCACCGTTCTTGCGGAAGAAATCCGGCTGGGCGAACAGCGTCTCGATGCGCGCCACTTCCGCCTCCAGACCGTGTATCTGTGCCTCGATGCCATCCAGCTCGCGCTGCTCCTTGAACGACAGCTTGCGCGGCTTCGGGGTCTTCGTAGCCGCGTCTCGTGAGAGCGCGGACGGCTTGCTGGCGGCGGGGACTTCCGCGCTCTTACGAGACGCGGCTACGGCGGCGGCAGCGGCCTTCTCTTTTTTCTCCAGATAATAATCGTAGTCGCCGACGCTGTGGGCGATCTTGCCGTCGCCTTCGAACGCGAGAATGTCCGTGCAGACGCGGTTCAGGAAATAGCGGTCATGGCTCACGACACACACCACGCCGGGGAACGCGATCAGCGCCTCCTCCAGCACGCGCAATGTCGGCAGGTCGAGGTCGTTCGTCGGCTCGTCGAGGATGAGGAAGTTGCCGCCGCTTTTCAGGATGCGTGCGAGCAGGAGCCGGCTGCGTTCGCCGCCGCTCAGCTTTTTCACCTGCGTCATGATGCGGTCATCCGCGAACAGAAACCGCTTGAGATACGAGCGCACCGACAGCTTCGCCTCGCCCCACTGCACGAACTCCGTGCCGTCGGCGACTTCATCCAGCACCGTGCGCTCCTCGTTGAGTTGCAGGCGGCCCTGGTCAACGTAATTGAACTTCGTGAGCTGGCCGATCTTCACCGTGCCTTCCGTCGGCTGAAGCTGGCCGATCATGATTTTCAGCAACGTGGTTTTGCCGAGACCGTTCCGGCCGCAAACGCCCACGCGCTTGCCGTTCTCAAAAGCAAAGCTGAAGTTGGAAAATAATTTCCGCCCGCCTAGCTCCACGCCGAGATTGCTGACCTCGACCGTGCGGTTGCCGAGTTGCGGCGGCGGCGGGATGCACAGCTCCACGTCCTCCTCGATCACCGGGCCGTCCTGCGCGGCGACCTCGTAGTAGCGCTCGAAGCGGTCTTTCTGCTTGGTGCGTTGCGCGCGCGGGCCCTGGCGCACCCACGCGAGTTCCTTTTTCAGAAACATCTGCCGCTTGTGCTCCAACGATGCGGTTCACCACGCGGTCCAGAAAATAGCGGTCGTGCGTGACGACGAGAAACGAGCCGCCGAAACTTTCCAAAAACTCCGCCACCCACTCGATGGATTCCGGGTCGAGATGGTTCGTGGGCTCGTCGAGCAGCAGAAAGTCCGGGCGCGAAACAATCGCGCGGCACAACGCCACGCGCCGCTTCTCGCCGCCGGAAAGCGAATCAATGCGCCGGTCGGGCGGCGGACAATTCAGGTGCGACATCGCCACCTCGATGCGGCGGTCGAGCGTCCAGCCGTCGAGCGCCTGGATGCGATGCTCCAGTTCCTCGTGCCGCTTCGAGTCGTGCGGCAGGGATTCAAATTCCGCGATCAGGTTCAGCACATGCTGGCCGCCGTCGCGGATGTTTTCATAGACGCTTTTCGCCGCATCGAGCATGAAATCCTGAGGCAGATAGCTCACGACCAGGTCGCGCTGTTTGGCCACGTCGCCGCCGTCCGGCGACTGCAACCCGGCGAGCAGCTTGAGGAACGTCGTCTTGCCGCAGCCGTTGCGCCCGACGAGACCGATGCGGTCGCCGTCCTGGATGCCGAGTGTGGCGTGGTCAAGCACGGCGCGGTCGCCGTAGTGGACGGAGACTTCGGTGGCGGTGAGAATGGAGGCCATATTTTTTTAACCACGGATGGACACGGATGAACACGGATGAAAACTTACAAGGGAGCGCGGCTGTGTGCATAGCACCAGCCGCAGCAGTTGCGAACGCGCTGCGGCTGGGTCTTCGACCACAGCCGCGCTCCGGAATCCGTGTTTATCCGTGTTCATCTGTAACGAGTTTAATAAAACCCTTTGTTTATTAGGGTTTGCTTGCCAGTTGGCCGGCCACTGTCAGTGGAACTGTCAGCAGCAGGGCGGATGGAATCACAATTCGCCACTACTCTGCCACTACTCCGCTGAAACTCGCCCGCTACACCCTAACGTGTCGCGCCGGTTCTGTTGCATGATTCAGCCCCATGCACATGAAAACAAAATACTCCATGTTCCGACGCGGCGGAATCTATTATTCCCAAGACACCGCGACCGGCCAGCAAAAAAGTCTGCGCACCCGCGACGAGGCCGAGGCCACAAGTCTGCTCTATGCGCTGAATGAGGCGCAGCGGCAGCCGCTCCTAAACCTGCACCTTGCCCGTGCCTACCTGACCGCCAGCGACCCCGCCTTTGTGGAACGCACCTGGCAGACCGTCATGGCGCAGTTGCAGGCCAGAGGCAAGGACAGCAGCCGCGAGCGTTACGCCAGCGTGTTCAAGTCCCCGGCCTTTGACCGGCTGCGGAGCAAGAAGCTGCTGGAAACCACCGCCGACGATTTCTTTGCCGTGTTCAAGGACGGCAAAGTGTCCATCGTCTATTTCCTGAAACGGCTGCACAACTTCGCCTTGAGCTTGGGCTGGATTGCCGTGCCGATTGTCGCGCCGTATCTCTGGCCCAAATACGAACCCAAAGACCGGCGGGGCATCACGCTGGAGGAACACCAAACCGTCTTGGCCCAAGAGAAAATCGCGGAATGGAAACTGTTTCTGGAACTGCTATGGGAAACGGGCGCGGCGCAAAGTGACGCGGCGAACTTCACGACGGAGGACATTGACTGGCAGACCCGGACGATCTCCTACTTCCGGCAGAAAACCGGCTCGCTGGCGCAGTTCACCATCAGCAAGCGGCTGGAAACCGTCTTGAGCCATCTGCCGACCACGGGCGTCTTGTTTCCGAACCTGTCCAAGTTTTCGGAAAGTGACCGCGCCAGCCGGTTCCGCCGCCGCTGTCAGCGTGTCAGTGTGTCGGGCGTGACCTTGCACAGCTACCGCTACGCATGGGCGGAACGGGCAAAAGTGGTGGGGATGCCGGAACGCTTTGCACAGGCGGCGCTGGGCCACAACAGCAAGGCGATCCACCGTGCCTATGCCAAGAAAGCCGTCATCATCGCGCCGTCCCTTGAGGACTACGAGCAACGGGCGACGCCGGCCACGATGCCGCAACCGGTGGCGGCCTAAAAAAATCGGCGGTTGAATCTTTGCTGATTCAACCGCCCTTTGGCATTTTTTGGGGACTGCCGCCGTCCCCAAACCCCGTGCGCCAGAGGCTTGGCCTCTGGACTCGTCATCCGCTCGCGCTGGCCTGATCGCTGGCGCGCCGCTTTCCGCCGGGCGGAAAGGATAATGTTTGGAGTAGTGGGGTTGACGCGTCTGCGGGGAAAGTGTCATACACTTTTCGTTGGGACGCGTTTTTCTTTTGCCAGTGCTGGTAGATGGTCCGGCTGACGCGCACCAGCCAGGCGCCATCCTTGATGCTTTCCAAGACCTCCGCCGTGGCGAAATACTTGATCCCGTTGGCCGGGGGATTGCCCAGCGGCTTGAGCAGCTTCGCCGCGACGAGCGCCGGCACGTCATGCGGCTGGCAGTTCAACACCCACGCCGCCTGCTCCGCCGTCAGGCGGGCCGGCAACTGCCCCAGCAGCGTCAAAAATTTATGTTGGTCTTCTTTCATCTAAACTCTCCCGCGTTAATCCGTTGTACCGGCGGCAATCACGTTCTCATCTGGGCATAGGAATTCTACAAGGAGCCTTCGCCGGGAGGCGNNNGGAGGCGGCGGGCGGGCGCTGCGCGCCCGCTCCGCCACCCCCCGGCCAAGGAATCCATTTCACTTTGACACGCGCCACAATAGCTTTGGCGTTTTATCCGGCGGACTGCTTCGGATTGTCAGCAGGACGGTTTAATCGTTAACAATAGCCCCGTGGCCGCAATGCAAACTCCGCCTACCATGCCCGATCACCGGAGGCTGTCTCATCGTAAAGGTTACTCACTGCGGGAACCGTCTGCGGTTAAACCCCGCCGCTTTTACCACCAGCCCGTTTTTTCATGTGTCCTGGATGCAGCGTCTGTCTCCACTCGCATCGATACCCGCTATCAAACGGATAACCGATGCAGACAGCGTCACCGAGTTCGCAAAGGCGTATTTGTCCACCTCGTATTGATTTGCCCCAAGGCATTTACAAACGTAGTCCGCTCCACCCAGGGAGCGGTCATATTGCCGAACATCTACCCGCGCCCCACCCGTCTGAATCTTCCACAGATGTTCAGCCTGATGTTGCAGCGTGTGATAGTTGCGAGAAAGAGTCCCACCCACCAGACAGTGGAAGTGAAACCGCCCGTTTTTTTCGCCTTCTTCACCTCGCAGTGCTATGAGAAGACGATTGTAGGGGACGCCGCAGACCTTGGCCATCTATCCGAGGATTCTTGGCCATAGGAGTTAGTTCTTCTTGGCTTCGATGATGATGCTACCCAGCAGGGTAGCCTTGCCGCCGTTGTCACCGTGGCGGATTTTCGACACGCCCACTTGGAGCGTCGTGCCGACCGATTTGCCCCACACCTTGCTACGCTCGTCTTCCTTGGTGCGGTAGTAGAGCATCTCTTCCATCCGGTGCTCCGGCGGGTTGCTGTTGTCCATGCAGAGCAAGTCATACGACTCGCCTGCGGGTTTGCCGTTCTTGGCCGGCCACGTGTTGTGGACTTCCTTGAACACTGTCAGGGTCATTATCATTTTATTACCTTTCGTTTGTTCTCGGCGTGGTTGTTGTTCCCCATTCGTTGCCGACGACGAACGGGAAAGGGGATTGCAGGCGCAGGCTTAACCAATTGGCTAAATTGACACATAGGCAACTTCATGATTCAGAAATACGCTTTTTGCTGTTGGTCTGTCCGGGTTGAAACACTTCTTCGATCCGGCACTTGAAATAGGCCGCAATCCGGAACATCACTGCGCCACTCGGCTGAATCTCCATGTCTTCCAGTCTTGTAATGTAAGACGGACAAACGTCAACCTGCCGCGCGAGATGCGACTTTGACACGCCCCGCCTGCGGCGAAATTGTTCAACGGTGTTCTTTAACATGCGAACAGAATCCCACACTATTCCCTGTTAGGCAATGTGTAAAATATTTGTATTATTGCTGTTTTACTTAATGTTTATGCATCTGCGTAATTATTGTTTGACTGGCAGTAAAGTCGTGCTAAAGTCTCACCGTATGGCTGAACAACAACCCACGTCTGCCCCGCAGGAGTTCATTCGTTTATTGGAACATGGCATCCGCCATTCCGGTTTGACCAAGGCCGAAGTTGCCTTCAAGGCGGAGATTTCACCGGCCTACCTTTCCCGGCTTTTGAACGGCGAGCGGGGCGTGCCGGCGGACAGCATCATCGTGCGGCTTGAAGCCGTTCTGAATATCGAACCACGCGGCCAACTCTTTGATGCCGCCGGGCGCCACGACGCCGTCGTCGGCAAGGTGCTCCAGAAGGAACAAGGGCGGGTGCTGATGCGCAATCTCGCTCCCTTGACGGATGAAGACCTCGGCACGGTGTTGAGTGTCGCCGCAGCCCTCGCCAAGAAATACCAGACCCTGTAAGATGAATATCCGCACCCAAACGGTTTTGTCAGGCATCGCTGGAAAATCCGGTTTGGCGATTCACTATTCCGACGTGGTGCGGATCTCTGGCTTTCAAGACGCGCCGGATTCAATCGAAATCGGGATGGAGCAGCCGGATTCTGAAATCATTCATGCCATCCTCCAGGCCATTGGTCGAGCGCAAGTGACGGGGATGCCTTTCAAATACCCGTGGTATGTAAACCGGCCTTACGAAAATCAAACCGCAGGGGATATCGTCTATAAAACCCGCCGGATGCTGCGGATCAAATGCGACAGGAAATGGCGGGCCGACCTGTGGGCCTTGTGCGCTTTTCCAATGCTCGGTTGCCGCAATGAGTTTAAGGATTTTTTAGAGCGGCATCCCAAAAAGTTGATCCTAATGCCGTTAGTTATTCTGGCCTTTCTTAAACAACGACTGGGTCGATTTCTAAAAAAGCCTTTCCGATTCTTGGTGGCGGATTCGTGACCAAACTTGGCCGCCTGCATTCCGCAGCAACCTGGCCTCCGTTCCGCTTGGGCGCCCGTTCCATCGCGCTGAAAATCTGACCCGCCCCCGCGCCAGACTTTCACCCAACTGGCTGACGCCGTAAGTTGAAAGACTGGCTTGCCCCAAGACTCCCTCGCGACCGAACGTCACCCCGCTCCTCTCCGCCTAGGTTTTGCTCCATTACGGCGGTGAAGTTTCGTCACCCGACGAAACAGATTGGTGCGCTTCGGCTTATGAAATCTGTGGCGGCAGCTAATACCTGCTCTGTAACTGTAAAAACTTGTTGCAACCCATTGCAATAGGGGTAGAACCGAATTGTCAAATCGGAGTCAGTTCGACTCTGCCGGGTAAACCACGTGGAAAGGGAAATTATGAAACAGTTCAGCCTTGCTGGTGGGATTCTTATCATGGCCCTGTCGCTGCGGGCGCAAACTTCGACCACTTCGGTCAGCAATCTGCCGCCGGTCATTGTGCGGGGATTGGCGCCAATGGTGCGTCCGGCCTACCGGGCACACTCGGCACCGGCGGCGGTGACCAACGGGCTGGCCGCCGCCCGCAACCGGGTGACGAGCACAAACACGCACGTTCCGCAGGCCGTGCGTTCAACCGCCGGCGGGGCGCGCGCGG
>JAPLTZ010000320.1:17338-36640 GCA_026397895.1 Verrucomicrobiota bacterium
CGTCCGGCGTTGCTGGCGTATTATGACATCGCCAGCGGGCAGAGCGTCCGGTTGAGCGAAGTGCAGCCCAGCACCGGGCAGATTCATCCGCCAACGCGAGTGGTCTATCCCGACGCGTTCACCGACGTCCAAGCCGACATCGTTTACACCTATGCCCGGAATTCATTTGAGCAGGACGTGGTATTGCGCCAACGACCGCCGGCCCCGGAACACTTCGGCTTGAACCCGGCCACCACCCGGCTGGAAGTGTGGACGGAATGGTTCGAGGCCGCGCCCCGCCGTTGCGCCACCGGCGAGGTGACCATCCGTCGGCAGACCACCAACGCCCCGGCTGTCCGCGCGGCGGATGTGACGGTGGATTTCGGTTCCATGAAGATTGTGCGGGGCAAGGCGTTCACTCTGGGCAGCGCCACCAACGCCGTCCCGGTCGCCAAAGACTGGGGCCAAATCAACGGGCGCACCTTTCTGATCGAGGCGACGGATTATCAGGAGTTGAAACCGCAGCTCACGCGGTTACCGGCGCGCAATGTCTCCGCCGCAGTTTCACATCCGCCGCAGTCGCAGACGGACATGGTGCAATCGCTGACCGCCAGTTTCCCCGCCACGCTGGATAGCGAAGCAATGCAAGTTGTGAAAACGGATGCGGACGCCACGCCCGGCGTGGTTCTGGATTTTGTGATCGTCTCCGCCGTGCCCTGCCCGGCGGATGCGGTGGCGTGGTGGCCGGCGGGAGGGGATGCCCACGATGTCATCGGAGGCAATGACGGGACGTTGCAAAACGGCGTCACCTACGACACCGGCGAAGTGGGGCAGGCGTTCCTCTGCAACGGCACGGATGGCTATGTGCAGGTTCCCAGCAGTCCCGCCCTGTCGCCGACGGGGCCGTTCACGGTGGAAGCCTGGATCAAATACGACCAGATCACCGACGGTGACAGCGGCAACGTCATCGTGGAGAAGGGAGTCAATCCCACCGGATCGATCGACGACTGGGCCTTGAGCATCCGCCCGGATGGCACCTTGCGCCCGCACGTTCACATCGCGGACGATGACGGCTGGTATTATTTTGATTGTGCCACCCCGCTGACGACTGACACCTGGCATCACGTGGCGATGGTCTATGACGGCACCAACCTCATCGGCTATGTGGATGGCGCGGCGGACGGTTACTGCGAGGTGTCCGGTGCTGTGCATGCCTCGGACGGCACCTTGAACATCGGCACCTACCAGTATGGCGAAAACTTCATCGCGTATCATTCCGGGCAGATTGATGAACTGACGATTTACAGTCGGGCGTTGGCCGGCTCGGAAATCAACGAACTCTATCAGGCGGGACAGGCGGGCAAGAGCCGTCCCGATTGCATCGCTCCCGCCGCCGGACTCGCGGGGTGGTGGCCGGGCGATGGCAACACTTACGACCTCGCGCGGACGAACTTCGGCGCATTGCTGGGCGGCGCCGGTTATGCGCCGGGAATCTCGGACGGTGCGCCCGCCTTCAATTTCAACGGCACGGATGCCTATGTGCAGGTCGCGAGCAGCCCTGACCTGTCGCCGACGGGGCCATTCAGCGTGGAAGCTTGGATCAAATATGACCAGATCACCGACGGTGACAGCGGCAACGTCATCGTGGAGAAGGGGGTCAATCCCACCGGATCGATCGACGACTGGGCGTTGAGCATCCGCCCGGATGGCACCTTGCGCCCGCACGTTCACATCGCGGACGATGACGGCTGGTATTACTTTGATTGCAGCACCCCGCTCGATCCGAACGCCTGGTATCATGTGGCAATGGTCTATGACGGCACCAACCTCATCGGCTATGTGAACGGCGTGGCGGACGGTTACTGCGAGGTGTCCGGTGCCGTGCACGACTCGGACGGCCCCTTGAACATCGGCACCTACCAGTATGGCGAGAACTTCATCGCGTATTTCTCCGGGCAGATTGACGAACTCGCGTATTACAACCGGGCGCTTACGCCCACGGAAATAAGCGCGGCCTACACCGCCGGCACCGCAGGCAAATGCAAGGTGGACACCGACCGCGACGGCCTGACCGATTTGCAGGAGGCTTTCCTCGGCACCGACCCCAACAACCCCGACACCGACGGCGATACCAAAACGGACGGGGACGAGGTTTTCGTCTATCACACCGACCCGAACAACGGCGATGAAGACGCAGATGGTTTGCCAGATTGGTGGGAACTGAAATACTTCGGCAACCTCAATCAGACCGCGACGAATGATTACGACGGGGATGGCGGAAAAAACGGAAGAGAATACACCAACCACACCGACCCGAACACGATTGTCTTTTCCATCGTGGCGACGAATCAATATGTCAGCAGTAGCAATGTTCCAATAACATTGAATGTGATAGGCGGAGTTCCCTCCAGCATGGCGGTGTTGGTCAATGACACCAATCTGGCTGGAGCCGACTGGCAACCCTACACCTCGTCAAATCTTTGGGTTGCACTGGGAATGGCCGATGGAGGTTACGTTATCCGTATTGGATTGCGAGGATTGCCTGCGGATGCAAAACAGACGTGGCGGCAAGTCACGATCATGCGGGCCACCGTGCCCCCGGTGCTGAAGTTCACCAATCCCACAAACAATGTGGTGGTGCAACCTTGGATACAACTGAAAGGCTATGCTCCCGGATCTTTGGAGAGCATCAGTTACGCAGTGAGCAATGCCAGCGGCATTTTCACGAACCTGACGGGCTATTTGACGGGACACTATTACGATACCAACCTGTTTGCGTTCACGACCAATTATTTTCAATGCTATGACGTGGCTTTGGCGGAAGGTTTGAACCTGATCACGCTCCATGCGGTTGATCTGGCGGGCAACGAAACGACCACGAATGTCAGTTACACGCTGGATTATTCGGGAGACACGACCGCGCCGCAGTTGACCATTGTCTGGCCTCCGGACGGGGCTTATATCAGCGGCAACAGTTTCACTGTGCAAGGATTAGTGGATGATGCCACGGCAACCATCACCTCGACGGTTGCTGGCGGTGGCAATACCAATACGGTTCAAGGTCGGGTTGAACGCAGCGGGAATGTGTGGATCAACAACCTGCCTTTGATGACGGGCACAAATCTGTTGACGGTCATCGCCACCGATGCCGCAGGCAACACGTCAACCAACATGCTGACGCTGTTGCAAAGCAGTGTGGTGGTGACGCTGGACCCACTGCCGGGCGACCAAATGAATCAACCTTTCGTGACGGTATCCGGCACGGTGAGCGACGCCACCGTTCAAGTGTATGTGAACGAGGTTCAAGCCACGGTCTATGACGATGGCACCTGGATAGCGTCCGGTGTGCCCGCGAGCACCACCGGGACGGCGGTGTTTAATATCGTCATTTTTCCCGCCGCTGAAGAAGATCCGGGTGGTGGTGGCGGTGGTGGTGGCGGCGGCGGGGGAAGCCGTCCCTCCATAGTGCATATGAATACCGAAAACATGCCTTCCATCCCGGACATAGGAATTCTATCGCCCACCGTGACAGAGCCGCCGGTCGTGCAGGTGGTGAGCTATCTGATGCAAGAAGATGGAGACGGATACAGTCCTCATGGCGGTTATTTTTCATTCCAATACCTGCATACGACAGGCTCAAGCAGAGAGTCTTGGATGGAGGGCATAGGCGGGACTTACTTTAAGCACTCCCATATGGATTTATACAATCAAACTGCGTATTATTACCCAAGTCCTGGCGATACTTTGGTTGAGAGTTGGGATGACGACGTCAACGATGTTCTGCCGGCGGAATGGGCTGCCGCTAACGCTATGCATCCGCTGCCGATGGAGCACGGATGCTTGGGCGATCGGCAGGCCGATGCGAAAACGGCCTTGAAGACGGGCGGGGTGGAGGTGCCGGGGGTGGAGAATCTTTATTGCGTGAAAGTGGGGGTGCAGGATAAAGACAACAACCCGATTGCCGCCGCGAGCGTGCGGGTGCCCGGCTGGGAGTTGACACCCAGCGCCGATGATCCGAACTGGGGCGAATTTCTGGTGGCGGCCCCCGGCGGGGCGACGGTGGAAATGACCCCGACAGCTCCGGTGAATTATTACCGGTTCGGTTTTCAAGCCAGTCGAGTGAATTTGCAACTGGCCGTGGACGCCAACCGCGACGGCGACATCAACTTTGATACCCAAGACCAGCCTGGCCCCGACCACACCAGCATCAGCCAGCCGTTCCGGTTTTGGATTAATGATTCGCAGGAGAGCGGCGACGTATTGAGTGATGGCAAAGACTCGATTCCCGGCTATGGCTCGCCGAATTATGCTCGCAGCCAAGTCAACGGACGTTCGGACTTGGTGAACTTCTTCCCCGTGGCATTAAATTTTGGCGGCGTGTTGCAACTGCTGCCGCCGACCAACGGCTATTCCTACCATTTTTCGCAGGCGGACAGCGCGGTGAAGTTGGTTTATACCAGCCTGACACCGACCAATACGTTTGATTATCTGACGAATTTGACCAGCTACGGCTACGGTGTCAACGCGGACAAATGGGTGACGAACGCAGACACCATTGCAGTTTTGCCGTCCGGCGCATCAGGAACAACGCTGGCCACGAACTGGCTGGCGCAAGTTCAAAACATTGGCGGCACGGGAATAATTTTGGCGGAAGGCTGCGCGGCGACGACGCAACCGTTGGTGCTGGAAATCTGGCGCAACGGGCAGAAGCTGGGCGGCGTGCCGCTCTTCTTGAGCCTTGATGGAGTGGAGAAGATGTATCGCTGGGCGAATTTGCGCCATGTGGTCGGCGGGGCGGAAACCAGAGCCACGGACACCAGCGAACCGGTTAACAATCCCGATTCACTTTCCAATGGCAAAAACTTTGTGTTTGTTCATGGCTACAATGTGACCGAGTATAAAGCGCGTGGATGGAGCGCGGAAATCTTCAAGCGGCTTTATCAGTCTCACTCGCACGCAAAATTCTATGCGGTGGACTGGCAAGGCAGTGAATCTTACAACTCAACCTTGGACATCACGCCTAATTATCACACGAACGTGGCGAATGCCTTCCTGACCGCACCCGTCTTGAAGGATTTTCTGGCGGGATTGAGTGGTGAAACCACGCTTGCCGGACACAGTTTGGGCAACATGGTTTGCTTGAGCGCGATTAGTGATTCCAGTGCTACGCCTACCCGCTATTTCATGATTGACGCCGCTGTGCCGATGGAGGCGGTTGATGACAGTTTGGACACGGACACCAGCATGGTGCATCCCGACTGGGTAAATTACACCAACCGCCTCTGGGCGAGCAAATGGTTCAATGTCTGGCCGTCTGGCGATGTCCGCAACACGCTGGCTTGGAGCGACCGGCTCTCCAACTTTGGCAGCACGGCGATCTATAACTTTTATTCCAGTGGTGAGGAAGTGTTGCGGACGGACACAAATACTCCGCCATCGGGAGCGTTGTCAGCTATCTTTGACAACGTGTTGAACTATTGGAGCGGTCGAGCCGGGTTTTTCACTTGGGTCTGGCAGGAGAAATTGAAAGGTCGCACGGCCATTAGCGGCGTGCTGGGCAGCACACATGGCGGCTGGGGATTCAATGATGCCGCGCTTAACCAGACCAGTTATACCACTTACACGATAGCTATGGCTAACGCCATACCGGCTTCTCAATTACAGACGAACGCCTTTTTCGATTTTGGCTGGCATACATTGGGGAGCAATCACCCCGACTATGATTATCTCCAAGTGACGAATTCCAGCGGCAGTGACTATGCGCAGGCCAACCGAAACCGCATTTTGTCAGATGCTATTCCCGCACTCACGCTGCCAATTGGGGCGAATCTTTCGGCCGGTGAACTTGAGCACGCCTTAGATTTGGTACGACTCATTCGCGCTACGGGCGAATGGCCACCTAATCGTGGTGCGCCGCAATATCCAGTAGGGACTACAGCATTCGGTGAATGGCATCATTCGGACATTCGGGATGTGGCCTATCCTTACAACTACAAACTCTTTAACCAAATTGTGAACCTCGGAAATCTGAAATAAATATGAAAACCATACTAGCCCTCATTACCATTGTGTCCCTATCCACAGGTTGCTCTTTGGGTCAACCGACAAATCTCCCGATTAAACCATGGACTGCTGCGGTCAAAATTATTGGTGAAGACGGACAGCCGGTTAGCAATGCGGACGTTTCCCTTGCCTACACTAAACCGCCATATAGCTTCTCGGATAATCCCAAATATCACGGAATTATTTCAGGAGCTACTGATAGCAACGGCGTCTTTTCGGCCACGCATGATGATCGTTCTGGTTCTCTGGGATTTAGCGTTAATAAACAGGGATACTATACAACCCGCAACGCATACAGATTGAGAGACCCAGAAGAAAACGCCAATGATAGAAATATATCCATTACTTTGCCTCTCAAAAAAATCGGTCAGCCGATTGGGATGTATGCGAAGCGATTGAACACCCATGTTCCAGATTTGGATAAACCCGTGGGCTTTGATTTGATGATTGGCGATTGGGTTGCGCCTTACGGAACGGGAATCAATGCTGACATCAATTTCACTGGACACTTTGACAAACGTGACGGCGGCGAGTCTGATTTTACGTTGACTGTAAGCTTCCCAAAACCCGGCGACGGCATTCAGGAATTTACTGTGCCGGATGCGGAAAAAGGCAGTGAATTACGTTCGCCGCATGAAGCTCCGACAGACGGTTATAAATCTGAATGGGTGCAATTTGACAATCGGAAACCCAAAACTCCGACGAAGACCAACAAAGACGCAACTCGGAATTATTTCTTTCGTGTGCGAACGGTCTTGGATCATCAAGGCAATGTGGTCAGCACACATTATGGCAAGATTTACGGGGATTTCATGCGATTCGACTATTATCTCAATCCTACATCCAATTCGCGGAACATCGAATTTGATTCCAAGAAGAATCTGCTCATCGGTTTGAAATTTGATGAAGCCGTTGCCGCACCTTAACTCCCACCGCACACGATTTCCAACCGTTTTCTGGCGGAGACAGGCTTACCCTCTCGCGCGGGACTACCGGTTTTCAATTTCCCTTTGCAAGACGACGCCTTAAAACCCGGTAGCCTCGCGCTCGCCCAGGATTGGTCGGAGACTGCGGAAAGTTGACTCTACCGCGCAAATTGCCGAGGCGCGGTCAAGCCAATTTTTCGCAGACTCCGGGAAGGTCGAAATCATGATGGGTTGGAATGTATGGTTGTTTGTCTGCGCCTGTTTTACGCCCGCCATCACCCATCCGGTTGCTGCTCGCTGGTCCGACACCAAGCCGAGATTTAGGAGCGAGATCAAAAACCGCGCCAGCGTCTCCACCTTCCCCCTTCTGCCTCTGTCACGGTTTTAGCTTTCGCTGAATCTTGAATGCACTTCGCGCCCGGCTTGCTGTCTCCCCTTTCTGTGAAGCGAGCAGCAAACGGCAGGGTGACGGACAGCGGTTCCAAAAAAAAGCTATGAAAACATCAAATCCAAAAATCGAAGCGTCAGCACCAGCGAATGTCCAGCCATCGTCGGTTTCCAAAAACAGAGCGGGGCAGCAGCCGGAGTTTGTCAGGCATCGTAACAACCGCCGGTTGTCCACGGAGGCGGTCTTGAACTATTTGCGGGCACGGTTGCCCAAGCAATACGAACTGGCCGAGGTCGTCGGCAAGTGGGTTTGGCTGGACGTTTCCCCCGCACGCAAGCCCGGTCTGGCGAGTGTGCTTTGGGCTTTGGGCTTCCATTGGAATCAGCGGCGCGGCGTCTGGCAGCATCCTTGCGGCAGCTTTGACCCGCTTGGCAGTCATCCCACCGACCCGCGCGCCAAGTATCGCTCCTACTTCCCCGCCGACCTGCGACCCGCTTGAAAAACCAACACAATGAACACGAATGAATCCTTTTCCCGCACTGGCACTGTCAGTCAAACTGTCAGTCAAAGCAGCCCCCGGTTGGGTAAAATTCTGACGGATTAACCTGAATAGTCTTTAGTTTTACCAGTGATTTGCTAATTTCCTTTATCTGAAAACAATGCAACAGACCGTGTCCATCCGTGGTTGATCATTCGCGCGCCGTCTGCACAGGGAGCGCGGAGAGCGGGCAGTTTTTGTTCGTCTCGCCGAAGTAATTCGCGGACCACTCGTTCGCAAACAGGATGACTGGATTCTTGCCGATGTCGTAGGCGATGCGCGCGCCGGTGGGGAGTGAGAGGGCGTCCAATTCGTCCTCGGTGATGTTCGTCGGCAACCAGCGGACGACGTTCCACGGCGCGGCTTCGAGGCGTGACTCCGCGCCGTATTCGCTTTCGAGGCGGAACTGCACGACCTCGAATTGCAGCGGGCCGACGGCGGCAAGCAGTGGCGTCTTCACCGAGGAGTTGCGGAGATACAGCGCCTGGATGACGCCCTCCTGCAAAAGCTGGTCGAGGCCTTGGCGGAATTGTTTGTATTTTCCGGTGTTCGGATTGTGAAGCGCGGGATTTCCTTGTAGAGAATCTTGGGATCGGTCGTGAGCGTGTCGCCAATGCCGAAGCTGTCGTGGCCGACGAGGCCAATGACGTCGCCGGGGAAGGCTTCGTCCACGGTCTCGCGCTCGTTGCCGAACAGCTTGTGCGAGCTGGAGAGGCGGACTTTCTTTTCGCTGCGCGAGTGGTGCACGGTCATGTCGCGCTCGAATTTGCCGGAGCAGACGCGGACGAACGCAATGCGGTCGCGGTGCTTGGGGTCCATGTTCGCCTGAATCTTGAAGATGAAGCCGGAAAACTCCGGGTTCTCGGGCGCGATTTCGATGCCGCCCATCACGCGGGACTTGGGCGCGGGCGCGTGTTTCAGAAAACCGTCGAGCAGGAGCTGCACGCCGAAATTGTTCACGCCGCTGCCGAAGAAGACGGGCGTGGTCTTGCCCGCGAGCACGGAGTCCACGTCGAAGGCTTCGCCGGCGTGTTCGAGCATCTCGAGTTCCTCGACGGTCTTGTTGAAGTCGGCTTCGCTCAACTTGCCGCGCACCGCCGGGTCGTGCAGTCCGCCGACGGAAACCGGCGCGCGATATTTGCCGCCCACGACGCGCTCGAAGGTGTGCATCGTCTTCGTCTGCCGGTCATACACGCCCTGAAAATCCGGGCCGTTGCCGATGGGCCAGTTCACCGGAAACGCGCCGATGCCGAGCACGCGCTCCAGTTCGTCCAGCAACGCGAGCGGCTCTTTCATGGGCCGGTCGCACTTGTTCATGAAGGTGAAAATCGGCACGCCGCGCTGGCGGCAGACCTCGAACAGCTTGCGCGTCTGTGGCTCGATGCCTTTCGCGGAATCAATCACCATGACTACCGCATCCACGGCGGTGAGCACGCGGTAGGTGTCCTCGGAAAAATCCTTGTGGCCGGGCGTGTCGAGCAGGTTGAGGCGATAGCCGTCGTAGTCGAACTGCAGCACGGTCGAGCTGATGGAGATGCCGCGCTTCTTTTCCAGCTCCATCCAGTCGGACGTGGTGGCGCGCTGGTTCTTGCGCGCGGTGACGCTGCCGGCGAGTTGCACCGCGCCGCCGTAGAGCAGGAGCTTTTCCGTGAGCGTCGTCTTGCCCGCGTCGGGATGCGAGATGATGGCGAACGTGCGCCGCTTCGAGATTTCTTTGGTGATGCTCACAGTCGAGCCGCGAAAGGTAGCAGAGAACTGCGACGGAACAAGCCGGGAAAAGCGGCGCGGGTCAATTCCACGAAAGGTCTTCGGGCGTCTGGGCGAGCAGCCGGTATTTCGGGCCTTTCTGGTGGAGAATGGTCTGCCAGAGCTGCTGCGGGTCGGTTTCGAAGATGAGGTCGAGCGAGGCGGGATGCGTGAGCCAGGATTTCCTTTTCAATTCGCCTTCGAGCTGGCCGGGACTCCAACCGGCGTAACCGGCGAAAAGTTTGATCTTTTGCGTCGGCGAAAACGAGCCGCCCAGCTCGACCAGCTCGTCGAGCGAATGGTCGAGCTGCAGGTTGGGCAGGACGTTGGCGTCGGGCAGGAAATTGTCCGTGTGCAGAAAACTCAACGCGCCGGGCTGCACCGGGCCGCCGAGGAGCAGCGGGCTTTCCTTGAGCGTGTCCGGCAGGTCGGCCACAAGCGCGTCGCCGACGGTCTTGCCGGTGGCGCGGTTGAGGACAAGGCCGAACGCCCCCTCGGCGTCGTGCGAGCAGACGAGGATGACAGTGTGCTGGAAGAACGACCCGCCCAGCTCGCCGCTGTCGAGCAGGAACTGGCCTTTCAGAAATTTCGATTTCGCGCTCATGAACTTTTCCCCGCCGCAATCTGCTTCAAGTTTCCGCGCTTGGCAACCCGGCAAATGAAGCCCGTTTTTCCCCGCCGCCCGGCCCGCATTCGGACATTGAACGCGCCGAGCTTCACCGCCACACTGCCCGCATGGGCAAAACTAAAATTCCCGCCACCGGCGAAGGCTACCTCGGCGAAATCATGGTCCACCGCATCACCCGCGCCGTGGGCGTCGTGGCCAGCGTGACCGAAGCCCGCGCCGGCTGGGCACCCGAGATCGTGCTGAAGCTTCAGGACGGCACTTTGAAGAAAGGCCGCCTCAGCGATTTCCGCGAAGCCAGCGGCAACGAACGGGCAAAACTTTCCCCAGCGTAGCAGTGGTGGAGCAAGCCGGCCTCTGTTGAAAGAAAAATCCCGCGAGCCGGCAGCGCGCGGGATTAAAAAGCTGCTGCCGGTCACCGGCGGCGGTTTCTGGCGGCGAGTCCGAGAACGGCGCAACCAATCCCCAGCAACGCCAGCGTGGAAGGTTCGGGCACGGCCTGAATCTGACTGGCATCAACCGGGGGCACGGGCGCGAAATCCCAATGCGCCGAGGTGTTCACATAGCCGCTGATTTGCGTGCCGCTGACCGAAGTCTCCAAATAGGTCTTTTCCTCCGCCCCGGCGGACGCTGCCACGGCCAGCAGGCCTGCCGCAAACAATGTCGCCAACGGTTTCATGAGGGCATGACAGCGATGAATGGCAGCATTGTCAACGCTGCAAATCATATCCGGGGAACAGCGCGGCGGCGGCGCAAATAATTTTTTGGCAATTCGCCGCCGACCGGTTCACAATCGGCGGCCGAAGATATGAACCGGGCTGTTTTTTTGGATCGCGACGGGACGCTCATCGTCGAGAAGAACTACCTGCACAAGGTGGCGGAGGTGGAGATTTTCCCCGGCACCGGCGCGGCGTTGAAAAAACTTCAGGCTGCCAGCTTCAAGCTGATCATCGTCACCAACCAGGCCGGCATCGGGCGCGGCTATTACACGTTGGCTGACGCGGAGAACGTCAACCGCCACCTCGCCGCCGAACTGGCGCGGGCGGGCGTGCACTTCACGAAAACCTACATCGCGCCGGAAGCTCCGGACGCGCCAAGCTACGGGCGCAAACCGAAACCGCAGTTCCTCTTTGACGCGCGGGACGAATTTGGCCTCTCGCGCAGAGTTTCATGGTGGGCGACAAGCTGATTGACCTCGAATGCGGCTGGAACGCCAGCGTGAAGAAGTCGCTGCTCGTCCGCACCGGCTACGGCGCGGAACTGGAGCGCGCGGCCGCGGCCAAGCTCGCCCGCGCCGTCGTGGTGGATGGCCTGCCGGCGGCGGCGGAATGGATTCTCCGGCAGAAATAATCCGCGCATTACGCAAATTTTCGCGAATGAATCCAAACCGTTTTAATTCGCGTCAATTCGCGTAATTCGCGGATGACTTCTTCTGACGTTGCCATTCCACCGCGCCCTGCCTAAAGTTTCCGAACGCCGCATGGCAGAATACAAAGTCAAATTCGAGGTCTTTGAAGGCCCGCTCGACCTGCTTCTTTATCTCATCAAGAAGGAGGAGGTGGACATCTACGAGGTCAACCTCACCAAGCTCGCCACGCAGTTCATCGAATACATCGAGATGATGCGCGAGTTCGACCTGGAGGTGGCCGGCGAATTCGTGGTGATGGCCTCGACGTTGATGTTCATCAAGAGTCGCGAGCTGCTGCCGGTGGATTTGCAGGTGGCCGTCGAGGGCGAGGACGACGACACCACCGACCCGCGCTGGGAACTCATCCGCCAGCTCGTCGCCTACAAGAAATTCAAGGACGCCGCCGCCAAACTGCAATCGCTCGAAGCGCGCCAGGAAAACGTCTTCCCGCGCCTACCCGGCAAGGTGGAGTTCGCGCCCGAACCCGCGCCGCTCAAGCCGGACGTTTCCGTCTTCGACCTGCTCAACGCCGTCAACGCCATCCTCCGCCGCTTCACCGCGCGCGACGCCACGCGCGACGTGTTCGAGGACAAATGGACGGTCAGCGAGAAGATCGAGAGCATCGTGCGGTTCATCGGCGAACGCGGCCGGGCGAAGTTCACCGAGCTGTTCGCCGACGCCACCAGCCACGGCGAAGTCGTCTGCACCTTCCTCGCGCTGCTGGAACTCATCCGCCTCAAGCAACTCACCTGCGCGCAGAGCGAAGACTTCGGCGAAATCGAAATCGTCCGCGCCGCCACGATCAACCACACCCCCGCACCGGCGGTAGCCGCGCCGCCGCAAACCTGATTTTTACATGGAACTCAAACTCATCCTCGAATCCCTTTTGTTCTCCGCCCAGAAGCCGCTGAACTCCGCCGAACTCCGCGAAATCCTCGCCAAAGCCGCCGAGGCCGAGGACGCCGACACCGTCGCGAAGACCTTCAAGAAGACCAAGGAAGCCGACCTCACCGCCGCGCTTGAAACGCTCGCAAAGGAGCACGAGGCCGCCGCACGCAGCTACCGGCTCGTGTGCGTCGCCGGCGCGTGGCAGTTCGTCACGCAACCGGAATTCGCGCCGTGGTTGAAGGCGTTCGTCGGCATCAAGTCCCGTCCCTCGCGCCTCTCCGCGCCCGCGCTGGAGACGCTCGCCATCATCGCCTACCGCCAGCCCGTGACGCGCGCCGAGGTGGAGCAGATCCGCGGCGTGAACGTGGACGGCGTGATGCAGACGTTGCTGGAGCGCGACCTCGTGACGCAGACCGGCCGCGCGGAAGTCGTCGGTCGCCCCGCGACTTACGGCACGACGCCGTTGTTCCTGGAATACTTCGGCCTCGGTTCGCTGGAGGATTTGCCGGCGGCGGATGAGTTGCGGAAAATCACCGTTGTGAAACCGGAAGCGCTCACGACCACCGAACCGGAACTCGGTCTCGCGACCGCGCCGCCGGAGCAGTTGGCGAGCGAAGCGAAGCCGGGCGAACCCGCCGCCGCGCCTGAGCCTGTCGCGCCGACAAACTGATTTGCTTCTTCATTCATCATTCATCATTCTACCTTCACCGTGAACATTCCCGACCACCGCAAGGCGATTGACCGGCTGGACGCGCAGATTGTCCGGCTGCTGAACGAACGCACCCGGCACGTCCTCGGCATCGGCGAAATCAAGCTCAAGGCCGGCGAGGAGATTTATGTGCCGCACCGCGAGCTGGCCGTGTTCCAGCGCGTCTGCAAGCAGAACGCCGGGCCGATCACCGACGAATCGCTCCGCGCCATCTACCGCGAAATCATGTCCAGCGCGCTGTCGCTGGAGAAGACGATGACCATCGCGTATTTCGGGCCGGAGGCGACGTTCACACACCAGGCGGCGATCCAGAAATTCGGCACGAGCCTGCGCTACGCCGCGCAGAAGACCATCGGGGACGTTTTCACCGAGGTCTGCAAGGGCCGCGCGGATTACGGCGTCGTGCCGGTGGAGAATTCCACCGAGGGCGTCGTCACGCACACGCTCGACATGTTCGTGGACAACGACCTGAAAATTGTCGCCCAGCTCGTGCTGCGCATCCAGCAATGCCTCATCGGCAACTGCCGGCGCGATAAAATCCGCAAGCTGTTCGTCCACCCGCAATCGCTGGCGCAGTGCCGGGGGTGGTTGTCGCGCAATCTACCGGACGTGGAACTCATCGAGACTTCGTCCAACGCCCGCTCCGCCGAGCGCGCGGCGAAGGAAAAAAATTCCGCCGCCCTCGCCGGCGTGCTGGCCGCCGAGCATTACGGGCTAGGGATTCTGGAGAGCAACATCCAGGACAATTCCGAGAATGCCACGCGCTTCCTCGTGCTGGGCCGCCAGTGCAGCCCGCCCACGGGTTGCGACCGCACCAGCCTGATGATCAGCATCACGGACAAGGCGGGCGCGCTCTTCCAGGCGCTCGCGCCGTTGCGCCGCTACAAGATCAACATGACGAAGATCGAGTCCCGCCCCAGCAAGCGGAAGGCGTGGGAATATTTCTTCTTCATCGACTGCGACGGCCACAGCAGCGACCGCAAGGTCGCCAAGGCGATCGCCGAGCTGGAGCGCCAGTGCAATTTCGTGAAGGTGCTCGGCTCTTACCCCAACGCCGAGTAGTTGCCCCGCCATTTTCTGGCAAAAGAGGAGCAATACTCGCCAGAATTCGTATTGACCAACCCTGCGTCGCAGATAAGATTCGCGGCTCAATTGTAGTTCCTAAAATCGAAAATAAAATTATGGCAGTAAAAGTCGCAATCAACGGGTTCGGCCGCATTGGACGCTTGGTTTTCCGGGCGCTGGTCGAACAAGGCATGGTCGGCAAAGACATCGAAGTAGTCGCGGTGGGGGATATCGTCCCCGCCGACAACCTCGCGTATCTCGTCAAATACGACTCCATCCAGGGTCGCTTCAAAGGCGAGGTCAGCTCCAAAAAATCCGCGCCCGACAAGGCCGAGGATGACGTGCTCGTCGTCAACGGCAAGGACATCAAGGTCGTCAGCGCCAAGTCGCCTGCGGAACTTCCGTGGAAAGCGCTCGGCGTGGACCTCGTCATCGAGTCCACCGGCCTCTTCACCGACGTGGAGAAGGCGCAGGGCCACATCACCGCCGGCGCGAAGAAGGTCATCATCTCCGCTCCCGCCAAGGGCGATTGCCTCACGGTCGTCATGGGCGTGAACGACGACAAATACGACGGTGCCAAGCACCACATAGTTTCCAACGCGAGCTGCACCACGAACTGCCTCGCGCCGGTCTGCCATGTGTTGCTCAAGGAAGGTTTCGGCATCGCCGAGGGTCTCATGACCACCATCCACGCCTACACCGCCACGCAAAAGACCGTGGACGGCCCGAGCAAGAAAGATTGGAAGGGCGGCCGCACGGCGGCGCAGAATATCATCCCCTCCAGCACCGGCGCGGCCAAGGCCGTCGGCCTCGTGTTGCCGGAAGTCAAAGGCAAGCTCACCGGTATGGCGTTCCGCGTGCCGACGCCGACCGTCTCCGTCGTGGATCTCACGGTGAAGACCGTTAAGGACACCAGCTACGCCGAGATTTGCGCCGCGATGAAGAAGGCCAGCGAGACCTACCTGAAGGGCGTCCTCGGCTACAGCGGCGACGAAGTCGTCAGCTCGGACTTCATCCACTGCGAACTCTCGTCCATCTTCGACGCCGGCTCCGGCATCGAGCTGAACAAGAACTTCTTCAAGCTCGTGAGCTGGTATGACAACGAATGGGGTTACAGTTGCCGCGTGGGCGACCTCATCAAGCTGATGCTCAAGAAGGGCATCTGAACCGGCGGACAAATTCACGAACGGCGATCCGGCAACGGGTCGCCGTTTTTTGCCGCCGCCATCCGCCGCGCCGTTTCCACTTGTCAGCTTTGGAGGTGAGTCCTAAAGTTTCGCCGTCAGGAGATTCATTTGTCATTTGAAATGATTGAGCTAATCCAGTTTCCGTGGAGTCCATTCTGCATCGCGCAGCGGCGGATTCTGGAATTTTCCGGCCAGCGATTCAAAATCACCAACCTTCCCCGCACCGGCGACCGCGCACTCGTCTGGAAACTCACCAAGGAACGCTACTACGGCGTGCCCATCATCCGCGACGGGCGCAACGTGGTGTTTGAGACCGGCGAAGACACGCAGGACATCGCCAAATATCTCGACTGGAAATTCCAGCTCGGCCTGTTCCCGGCGGAGCTGGAAGGCGTGCAATCCGTTCTCTGGCGCTACATCGAGAACGAGATCGAAGGCCTCGGCTTCAAGCTCAACGACGTTTATTTCCGCGAGTTTGTGACCAAGGCCGACCAATTGCCGTTTATCCGACACAAGGAGCGGAAATTCGGGCGCGGCTGCATAGACCAGTGGCAGGCGCAGCAGAAAGACATGCTGAAACAGCTCGCCGCCCGCCTGCTGCCGTTCGAGCAGATGCTCGCCCACCAGCCGTTCCTCCTGGGCGACAAACCGCGTTTCGTGGACTTTGATCTCTACGGAATGTTGGAAAACTTCCTCTACTCCGGCCGCTACAAACTGCCCGCCGCGCACAAGCAAATCCAGCGCTGGCACCGCCGCATGACCATTCTCAAATCCAAAAAAACCTCGTGAAAAACTACATCCTCGACACCAACGTCCTCCTCCACGACCCCAACTCCCTCCTCAGCTTCACGGACAACAACGTCCTCATCCCCATCGAGGTCATCGAGGAAATCGACCGCTTCAAGCGCGAGTCCACCGAGCTCGGCCAGAACGCCCGCACCGTCTCCCGCATGCTCGACGGCTTTCGCGGCGAAGGCCGGCTGAGCGAAGGCGTCAAGCTGCCCAACGGCGGCAAGTTGAAAATCGCCTTCCACAAAAACGGCGAAGGCGCGAACGGCTTCAGCAGCCACACCGTGGACAACCGCATCCTCGCCCTCGCCGCCGGCGTGCAAAAGGCGCAGCCGAAAAACCCCGCCATCCTCGTCAGCAAGGACATCAACCTCCGCATCAAGGCCGACGCCCTCGGGCTCCTCGCCGAGGACTACGAGACCGACCGCGTCTTCATCACCGACCTCTACACCGGCATGGCCGAGATCGCCGTCAGCGCCGAGAAAATGGCCGCCTTCCGCGCCGACGGCGAACTGGAACTCAACGGCGGCAAGACCTATTTCCCCAACGAATACGTCGCGCTCACGGACGAGACCAACCCCAAGCGCAGCGCCCTCACCAAGGTGGACGCCACCGGCAAAAAGCTCGTGCCCATCTTCGACTGCCGCGAAGGCGTGTGGGGCATCAAGCCGCGCAACCGCGAGCAGCATTTCGCCTTCGACGCGCTGCTCGACGACCGCGTGAAACTCGTCACGCTCATGGGCAAGGCCGGCACGGGCAAGACCTTGATCGCCATGGCCGCCGGCCTGAAACGCACCGTGCTGGACCGCGAATTCCGCCGGCTCGTCGTCGCGCGCCCGACCATTTCCATGGGCAAGGAACTCGGCTTCCTGCCCGGTTCGCTCGATGAAAAGCTCGCGCCGTGGATGCAACCCATCCATGACGCGCTGGAGATGTTGAGCGACCTGAACATGGGCCACGACCACCGCCGCAGCGCCGACCTGATGCGCAGTGGCAGCATCGTGGTAGAGGCGTTGAGCTACATCCGGGGCCGCAGCATTGCCAACCAGTTCATGATCATTGACGAGGCGCAGAACCTCACGCCGCTCGAAGCCAAGACCATCGTCACCCGCGTCGGCACGGGCACGAAGATCATCTTCACCGGCGACCCCTACCAGATTGACAATCCCTATGTGGATTCGTCCTCGAACGGTTTCAACTACATCGTCAGCAAGTTCAAGGGCGAGGCGCTGGCGGCGCACATCGAGCTGCAAAAGGGCGAGCGCAGCGAACTTGCCGAAATCGCGGCGAACCTGCTGTGAACAATCGCAACTTGCGCGGGCGGGCTTTTCTTTTACGATGAGCCGGTGATTTCATTCCTTCGCTTTCTGGGGGTGGCCAACGCCGCCGTGTGGTTCGGCGCGGCGATCTTCGCCACGTTTTTCGCCGGGCCGGCGTTCTTCTCCGATCGGATGATTCACGCGCTCGCCGACCAGCGCTACTACGCCGGCGCGGCGGCGCAGGTTTTTCTGGGAAAGTATTTCCTGCTGCACTACATCTGCGGCTCGCTGGCGGTGGTGCATCTGTTGGCGGAATGGCTTTATCTGGGCCGCCGGCTGACGCGGTTCACCTTGGGGCTGCTGGCGATCATCGCCGCGCTGGCGCTGTTCGGCGGCGTGTGGATGCAGCCGCAACTGCACGGGTTGCACCAGACGATGTATCGCGGCGCGACCACGGAGGAGCGGGATACCGCCGCGAAATCATTCCGGGCGTGGCACGGCGCTTCGCAGGCGGCCAATCTTTTCGTGACCATCGGGTTGTTGGTGTATTTCTGGCGGCTGACGCACCCCCGGCGGCTGCGCGATGTGTCGGAGCTTTGAGCCGCAGAATCCGGCGGCTAACCACATTTACAGGGTTGACAAACCCGGCCCCAGTCGGATTTTATTGGGGTCAGTTACTTGTTACTTGATTACGGCAGAGGCAAAAAAGGCACCATTATGTTTTCAAACGAGCGAGACCGGTCATCTTACGGCAACAAAATTTACGGTTACACCCCTAAACCGCCCGTCGCCGAAGACGTGCTGCGCACCGAAAAAATCCAGGTCGAGCGAAAGTCCTTCATCCTCACGCTGCGTGAAAATCCGCGGGGCCGCTTTCTGCGCATCACCGAGGACGTGGCGGGGCGGCATAATTCCGTCATCATCCCTGCGCCTGGCCTGGAAGAGTTCAAGAAAATCGTGGACGAGATGGTCAAGACGTCCGACGAGACGCCGCCGAAGAATCCGTAAAATTTCCTTCCCGACCGGGCCGGCAAACCGCCGTCCCTTCGCGGCGGCTTTCACCTTGGTCGCCACCCGCGGCGCATCGCCCCACAAGCCTTCCAGGTCGTAATGCTCGCGCATATCCTGGCGCATGACGTGGACGATGACATCGAAGAAGTCCATCACCTGCCATGAGGCGCGGATGTTGCCGTCCGTGGCGCGGGGGCGGATGCCGTGGTCTTCGCGCAGCCGGTCGGTGATTTCGTCCACGATGGCGCGCAGGTGCGGCTCGCTCGAACCGGAGGCGATCACGAAATAATCCGTGATCGAGGAGATTTTCCGCACGTCCAGCACGGCGACGTTTTCCGCCTTCCGGTTTTCGGCCAAGTCCCGGCAAAGCTGCGCCAATTTTTTAGAATCCATATTTCGGGGAGAGTTAACCACAGATTCACACGGATGAACACGGATAAAATTCACCCCCTGTAAAGCCCCGCGCCGCGGATCGCCTCCGCCACCGCCGCCGGCACGAGCGAGTCCACCGGCAAACCCGCCCGCACCCGCGCCCGGATTTGCGACGACGACACGCCCAGCGGAAAGCCCTGGAGCATCCGCCCACGGAACGGCGCGGGGAAATGCAGTTCCGGCTGGCCCGGTCGCGGCGAGGTCTGCATGAAATGCCGCGCCGACCTGCGCGTGTGCCTCAACTGCAACAGCCACGACTCGCGTGTGGCGCAGCAATGCCGCGAGCGCC
>JAPLTZ010000147.1 GCA_026397895.1 Verrucomicrobiota bacterium
ATATCTCCTCCTGCCCAACACCAGCGGCGCGATGAATGCCGAGGAAGCCGTCCGCCTCGCCCGCCTTGCCGCCGCCGCCGGCCTGCCGAAATGGGTGAAGCTTGAAATCCATCCCGACCGGCGCTACCTCCTGCCCGACCCCATTGAAACTTTCCGCGCCGCCGAGATTCTCGTCAAGGAAGGCTTCACCGTCCTGTCCTACATCAACGCCGACCCTGTCCTCGCCAAGCGCCTGCAAGACGTCGGCTGCGCCACCGTCATGCCGCTCGGCTCGCCCATCGGCTCGAACCGCGGCATCCAGACCCGCGAACAGATCCGCATCATCATCGAGCAAGCCACCGTGCCCGCCGTCGTGGATGCCGGCCTCGGTGCGCCGAGCCACGCAGCCGAAGCGATGGAAATGGGCGCCGCCGCCGTGCTCATCAACACCGCCATCGCCGTCGCCAGCGATCCGAACAAGATGGCCGTGGCGTTCAAGCTCGCCGTGGAAGCCGGGCGCGCCGCGTTTGAATCCGGCCTCGCCGCCCAAAGCGCCACCGCCAGCGCCACGAGTCCGCTGACGGGATTTTTGGATTAGCTTACAAGTGAATGACAATGCACAAAACTGGCCGTTTGAAGACCCGAAAAATCTGGCGGTTTTTTCCACACGCCAAATAGTTTTTGGCGGACACCCTATTGTGCGCGTTACGCATGACAATGATGACGGCAGTTGGCAATTTTTAGAAGCAGAGACGCCTTCTGAAAGTGACGCGGTAATTGTGGGACTTGGGGAAATTGTCAAACTTGATCCTAGCGTTAAGGAGTTGTCGAATCTCCCAATCGGCTGGCAAGCTCGACGCAGCAATAAAACTGATGCTTGGAAAAAATCGGTGGCTGACTAAGGCTTTTATGAGCGCAAAAAAAATATCCGCTTCGCGCGTCCGGCAACTCCTCACCGCCGCCGCCAAGACCCGCGTCCTCGTCGTCGGCGACGTGATGCTCGACCAGTTCATCTGGGGCGGCGTCTCGCGCATTTCGCCGGAAGCGCCCGTGCCGGTCGTGGATTTCCAACGTGAGAGCATCATGCCCGGCGGCGCGGCCAACGTCTCCCGCAACCTCGCCGCCCTCGCCGTGCCCACGGAACTTTTCGGGGCCATCAGCAACGACGACGCCGGACGGCAGCTCCAAAAACTTCTCACCGCCCAACACATCGGCTGCACCGGCCTCGTGAAAAGCGCCACGCGCCACACCAGCCTCAAGACCCGCATCGTCGCGCACCGCCAGCAGGTCGTCCGCATTGACCGCGAAACCCGCGACGGCCTCGACCCGAAACTCACCGGCCAGTTGCTCGCCGCGCTGAAAACAAAAATCAAGAACGCCGCCGCCGTCATCGTCGGCGACTACGGCAAGGGCGTCGTCACCCAACCGTTGCTGAACGAAGTCAAGGCGCTCTGCCGCGCGCGCGGCGTGTGGTTGAGCCTCGACCCCAAGCCGGTGCATCACCTGAACCTCGCCGGGCTTTCGCTCATCACGCCGAACCGCAAGGAGGCGTTCGAACTGGCCGACTTGCCGGATGAAACCCGCGCCGCCGACCCGCTCGCCGACAGCAAGCTGATGCTCGTCGCGCAACGCCTGCTGAACGAGCTGCGCCCCGCGACGCTGCTCATCACACTCGGCGAACAGGGAATGCTCCTGTGCCAACGCGGGCAGAAGCCGTTTCACATCCCGACCATCGCGCAGGAAGTCTTTGACGTTTCCGGTGCGGGCGACACCGTCATCGCCACGTTCACGCTGGCCATCGCGGCCGGCGCGTCGCCGGTCGAGGCAGCGATCCTTTCCAACCACGCGGCGGGCATCGTCGTCGGCAAGGTCGGCACGGCGACGACTTCGCCGGAGGAATTGCTGAAGAGTTTTAGCCACAGATGAAACACGGATTGAACACAGATTTTTTGTTCCGTGTTTCATCCGTGTTCAATCCGTGGCTATAAAAAATGAATCCTAAAATCACCGCCAACGACATCCGCGCCATGAAAGCGCGCGGCGAAAAGATTGCCTCGCTCACGGCGTATGATTTCCCGATGACGAAGCTGCTCGACGACGCGGGCATCCCGCTCATCCTCGTCGGCGCGCGCTGCTCGTCGCGGATCTGCCGAGCCACAGCTATGACACAGTGGAAAGCGCGGTCGCCAACGCCAAGCGCCTCGTCGCCGCCGGCGCGGAAGCGGTGAAGGCCGAGGGCGGCGCGAAGATTCTGCCGCAGGTCAAGGCCATCATCGCCGCAGGCATTCCGTTTTGCGGGCATCTCGGCATGTTGCCGCAGAGCGTGCGCGAGGAAGGCGGTTACAAAATCAAAGGCAAGGTCGAGGCGGAACATCAGGCGTTGCTCGCCGACGCGCAGGCTTTGGCCAACGCCGGCGCGTTCGCGGTGGTGCTGGAACTGGTCACGCCGCCGGTGGCGAAGGAAATTTCACAGCGCATCACCATCCCAACCATCGGCATCGGCGCGGGCGCGGATTGCGACGGGCAGATTCTCGTCACGCCCGACCTGCTCGGCATGTTGCCGTGGTTCAGCCTCAAACATGTAAAGCCCAAGCTCAACGCCGCCGAACAGATGCGCACGGTGGTGCAGGCGTGGAAAACTTCCGTCGCCAAATCGCAGGCATGAAAACCGGCGAGGCAATCCTGTGCTTGATACTGACGGCGGTGACGGTTGCCGGCTGCACTTCCAAATCCAAGGCCCGCGCCGACGCCCGCGCCGCGTTTTTCGCTGGTCAGGCCAAGGCGATGCAGGAGCAACGCGATGCGACCCTTCCCCGCCGCGCGTCCGGCAACACCGTCGCCATCGTCGGCCCGGTGAAATTCCCGGCGCTGACGTGGACGCCGGACTTGACGCTCATGAAAACCATCGTCGCGGCGGAATACATCCCGGCGGGCGAGCCGAGCCAGATCATCATCACCCGCGACGGCCAGCAGATTCCGGTGACTCCGGCAATCCTGTTGAACGGTCAGGATATCCCGATGCAACCCGGCGACGTGGTGGAGTTGCGGCAGTAATCCGCTTGCCCGGCCTGCCGGGGCAAAGTAATTTCGGGCTGTCATGGAAAACAATCTGCCGCCAAACGATTCTCCCACCCCGCCGCCATTCACCCCGCCGCCACTGAACACGCCGCCGTTGATTGCCCCGCAGCGGCCCGCGCCGCCCGCCAAGAAAGGCCGTGGCTGGATGGTCGTCGCGCTGATCCTGCTGGTGCTGCTCGGCGTGAGTGCTCTGCTGAACGTCAGCCATCTCGCGAGCAGTTTTGCCAAAGCCGGGCACGAACGTTTCGGCGGCCCGCGGCTGGAAGAGGTGACGCTTGAAGACAATGACGCCAAGGAGAAAATCGCCGTCATCCGCGTCGAGGGCGTCATCGCCAGCGACACGGAGAACGGCTACGACCTCGTGGAACTCATCCAGGAACAGCTCAAGCGCGCGGACGAGGACGACAAAGTCCAAGCCGTCGTGCTCAAGGTGAATTCCCCTGGCGGCGAAGTCCTCGCCTCGGACGAAATCTACCGGCTCATCGCGGATTTCCAGAAGGACAGCAAAAAGCCGGTGGTCTGCTCCATGGGCAGCCTCGCGGCGTCCGGCGGCTATTACGTCTCCGCGCCGTGCCGCTGGATTGTGGCGAACGAACTCACCATCACCGGCAGCATCGGCGTCATCATGCACGTCTTCAACTATCGCGGCCTCATGGACAAGGTCGGCCTGCGCCGCGAAGTCTACAAGAGCGGCAAGTTCAAGGACATGTTGAGCCCCGACCGCAGCGACGCGGAAATCCCACCCGAAGAGCGCAAGATGGTGCAGGACTTGATTGACGAAACCTACGGCAAGTTCAAGAGCGTCGTCGCCGAAGGCCGCGCCAACGCGCACAAG
>JAPLTZ010000338.1 GCA_026397895.1 Verrucomicrobiota bacterium
GCCTTCTACCGCAACCTCCGCGCCAAGGCCATCTTCGCCGACCCGCACAGCGATCAGATCCGCGTCTACCCCAACCAATCCCTCGCCGCCCACGTCCTCGGCTACGTCGGCATGGTGGATCGCAACGTCAACAGCAACCGCGTCAGCGAACTCGCCGGCGCGGAAGGCGTCGAAAAAGTCTTCAACGCCAAGCTCGCCGGCGTCGCCGGCTGGCGCGTGACCGAAACCGACCGGCGCAACCGCGAACTCCTTACGCTGCGAGAGCAGGAAGTCGAGCCGCACGACGGCCTCAACGTCGTCCTCACCATTGACTCCGTCATCCAGCACATCGCCGAGACCGCGCTCGCCGAGGCGGTACAAAAACATTCCCCCATCAGCGCCTCCGCCATCGTCGTCCGCCCGCGCACCGGCGAAATCCTCGCCCTGGCCACGCTCCCGAACTTCGACCCCAACACCCCCGGCACCGCCTCCGCCGACGCCCGCCGCAACCGCGTCATCACCGACGTCGCCGAGCCGGGCTCGACCTTCAAGATTGTCGTCGTTTCCAGCGCGTTGAACGAGCACGCCGTCAGCCTCGCCGACCAGTTCAACTGCGAGAATGGCGCATTCAGCTTCGCCGGCCGCGTGCTGCACGACCACGAGCGCTACGGGATTCTGTCCGTCAAAAACATCATCACCAAATCCTCCAACATCGGCGCGGCGAAGATCGGCATCGTCATGGGTGAGCAGCGGCTCTACGCGGCATCGTCAACCCGCTCAAGAGCTGGTCGAAAGTTTCCATCGCGCAGATTCCCATGGGCCACGGCGTCGCCGTTACGCCGTTGCAAATGGTCATGGCCATGAGCGCCATCGCCAACGGCGGCGTGCTCATGCACCCGATGCTCGTGGACCGGCTCGAAGACGAAAACCACATCCCCGTCGCCCAATATCCGCCGCAGCGCGTGCGGCAGGTCATCAGCGAGGCGGCGGCCAGGGAAATGGTCGAGGCGCTCAAGACCGTCGTCACCGCCGACGGCACCGCCGTCAAGGCCGCGCTGGAACATTACACCGTCGCCGGCAAGACCGGCACCGCGCAGAAGGTGGTCAACGGCCAATACGTCTCCGACAAATTTTTCTCCTCCTTCATCGGCTTCTTCCCGGCGGACAACCCCGAGCTTTGCATCTCCGTCGTCCTCGACGAGCCGAAGGGCGGCCACTACGGCGGCCAGGTCGCCGCGCCGTTCTTCCACCAGATTGCCGAACGCTCGGCCAACTACCTGAACATCCGCCCCGACCGCGAGGACGAGAAACCCGCCGGCAAATTGTCCGCCATCGCCAAGAAATAAATCCGCCATGAACTCCCGCCCGCAACTTTTCGGCATGCTCGCCGGCCTTTTCCTCGCCGCCGGGCTGGTGCTCTCGGCGATGCTCGCCACGACGACGTGGCTCAAGGTCAAGAACTCGCAGTTCATCACCGTGAAAGGCTCGGCGCGCAAAAACGTCCGCTCCGACCTCGTCATCTGGCGCGGTTCGTTCGGCGTGGAGGCCGACACATTGCTCGCCGCGCAGAAAAATCTGCGTGCCGACCGCGACCGCGTGGAAAGTTTTCTCTGCGCCAAGAGTTTCACCAACGCCGTGTTCACGCCCATCGGCATCGAGGAATTGAAAGCCACGCAAAAGACCGCCGACGGCCTCACGCAGGCGCGCATCGTCGGCTACCGCCTCGCGCAGACAGTCCGCGTTGAGTCCGGCGACGTTGACCGCGTCGCGCAGCTCGACACCGATTCCACCGCGCTCGTGGAACAGGGCGTTGTTTTCGCCACGCAACCGCCGGAGTTCATCTACACCAAGGCCGGCGAGGCGAAAATCGAGATGCTCGCCGAGGCCACCAAGGACGCCCGCGCCCGCGCCGAGCAGATCGCCGCGCAGGGCGACCGCGTCATCGCGCGCCTGCACAACGCCGACATGGGCGTCATCCAGATCGCGCCGATGCACAGCGTCGCCACCAGTTGGGAAGGCATGAACGACACGACCTCGCTGGACAAGACCATCACCGCCGTCGTCACCGGCACATTCGCTTTGAAATGATTTTGTGGAAATCTGCCCTCTAAAATTTGTCGCCGCCGCCTGTGCCGGAGAAATCCTGCGGGGCGCGCCCGATGCGAATGTCGTGCGCGTTTGCACCGACTCGCGGCGCGCGCAGGCCGGCGACTTGTTTTTCGCCGTCAAAGGCGAGCGCTTCGACGGCCACGACTTCCTCGCTGAAGTCGCGGCCAAGAACGTGGCGGCGGTCGTCATCGCCCGCAGCCGCAAGCCCTCGCC
>JAPLTZ010000417.1 GCA_026397895.1 Verrucomicrobiota bacterium
GCGGCGGAGGAGGAGAGCGCGCCATCCGACGCGGTGACGGTGAAGGTCTTCGCGCCGTTCGCATTGAGCGCGGGGACGTAGGTGAGGTTGCCGAGATCGGCGGCGGGGATCACCTGGCCGGCGGTCACGGCGCCAGAGGAAAGTTGCAAGGCACCGGTCGCGGGGAGCGTGGCGATGGTGATGCTCACCAGCGGGGTGCTCTCCACGTCGGCGTAGGCAGCGGTGAAGTTCGCCTCGGTGAAGGTGAACGCCGTGTCTTCCGTGCCGCTCTCGGCGATGGCCGCGAGCGTCGGCGCGTCGTTCACGGCCGTCACCGTGATGGAAACGGTGCCGGTTGAATACAGGCTGCCGTCGAACGCCCGGAAGGTGAAGCTGTCCGCACCGTTGTAATTCAACGTCGGCGTGTAGGTCACCGCACCAGTATTCGTGTTCAAGCCGCTCAAACCACCGTGCGCAGGATTGCCCACGATGGTGTAAGTCAGACTCGCGCTGTCAATGTCGCTCGCCGTCAGCACCAAGTTTGTCGCCGTGTCTTCCGGCGTCGTTGCGCTCTGGCTGTTCGCCACCGGCGCGTCGTTCACCGGCATCACGGTGAGACTCACGGTGCCGGTCGCATACAGGCTGCCGTCGTAGGCGCGGAACGTGAAGCTGTCCGCACCGTTGTAATTCAACGCCGGCGTGTAGGTCACGGCACCGGTGTTGGTATTCAGCACGCCGAGACTCCCGTTCGTCGGGCCGACCACGACGCTGAAAGTCAGCGGATTTCCGTCCACGTCGCCCGCCGTCAGCACGAGATTCGTCGCCGTGTCCTCCGGCGTCGTCGCGCTCTGGTTCGTCGCCACGGGCGCGTGGTTCACCGCCGAGACGGAGATGTTGCCGTTTACGGTCAACTGCGCGGTGTTCCAACTGAACGAGTTCGTCGCCAGCGCCGGCAGGTTGAGCGTGCCGAACGAACCGGAATACGCCGCCGCGCTGAACAGCGTGAAGCTGTCGCCCGCCGCCAGCGCATCGCCCGTTGCCGTCACGGTCAGCGTGCCGCCGCAAATCAGATTCGTCAGGCCCGCCACCTGGTCGTTCGTCCGCACCGCGCCGGTCTTGTTGATGGCGAAGACCGCGTTGCCGGCGAGCGTCAGGCCGTTCTTCAGCGTGAGCGTGCCGATGCCGTTCGTGCCGGGCGAGAGGCTGCCGCCGGAGGCCACGGCCACGTTGCCGGTGACGGTGCCGCTGCCGGCCAAGGTCTGCCCGCCCGCCACACTGAAGCCGCCGGCCATCTGCGACACGTCGAAGGTCGCGCCGGAACCCACCCAGAGGTTCGGGCTGTTCGGCAGCAGATTCGTCGCGCCGGCGGGAGCGACCAATGCGAGCTTGCCACCGGCGACGACGGTGTCGCCGGGATAGGTGTTCGTGCCGCCCAAGGTCAGCGTGCCCGCGCCGGACTTCACCAGCTCGGTGGCGAAGCCCGCCCCGCCGCTGATGACGCCGGAAAGTTTGAGGTGATTCGTGAGGTTCAATGTGGCGGTGTTGGTGACGCTCAACACGATGGCGTTCGTCGCCCCGTTCCCGCCGGACAAATCCGCGGCGACGCCCAGCACGGCGGTGTCGCCGCGCAAGGTCAGCGCGCCCGCGCCCAAGGCGTTGGTCGTGCCGAGCACGATCGGGCCGGCGTTGACCGTGACGCCGCCGGTGAAGGTGTTCGCGTTGCTCAACGTCAGCGAGCCAGTCCCGCTCTTGACCAGCGCGTTCGTGCCGCTGATTTTGCCCGCGCCGATGAAGGTGTAGTTGCTGGCGGAACTGACGGTCATGCTGGCGGGCGAAACGGTGGCGGCGATGTTCACCACCGGATTGCTCGCGCCGGTGTCGTCGAAGAGGACGGTGTTGTTGTTCGTGAAGACGGTCGGCGTGTTGCCGCCGGGCTCCACCCAGTTGGCGGTCGTGTTCACGTCCCACAGGTTGCTCGACGCGCCGCCGCTGCCGGTCCAGGTTTTGTTCGTGCCCGAACCAGTGACTTGCAACAGGACTTTGTTCGGCGTGCCGGACTGATAGGCGATGGCGTAGGTCTTGCCCGACGGACTGGCGACGGTGAAGTTGGCCGCGCTGCCGCCGAGCGCGCCGGACACTTCGAGCAGAGTGTAATTGCCGTTCGGCAATGGCGCCACGCCAACCGGGCTGACGGTCGTCACGCCGGAGGGCGTGAGGCTACCGCCGACGACGATTTTGTCGGCGTTCGCGGTGTTGGTGAGGTCGAATACCAGAATGGCGCCGGTCAGATTCAAGTTACTGTTCAGAGTCAGGACGTTCACGGCGTTGCTCCCGCCCGGCACCAACACTCCCGCCACCGCCACCGTCACCGCGCCGGTGATGACGCCGCTGCCGCCGAGCGTGCTGCCGCTGTTGGTCACGAGCACCGCGCCGCCGCCGCCGAGCGAGCCGTCCACGATCAGCGTGCCGCCGGTCACCGTCGTGGCGAAGGCGTTGGTGTAACCGGTGTAGTCGCTCGGGCCGGTGAAGACGAGCGTGCCGGGGCCGGCTTTGATGAGGCCGCCGTCAAGCCGCGCAACGCCGTTGCCGTCCGGGTTGGCGAGGTTGTTGCCGGTGGAAAGAATGCCGCTTAATTTGAGAGTCTTGGCGGCGACGGTGATTGTTCGGATGCTGTTTGCCGTTTGCACAAAGCTGCCCGGCGCGGCGCTCAAGTCCAGATCGTCGGTGCCGGCGAAGGTGAAGCTGCCCGTCAGGTCCAGCCCCTGAAGCCCGACCGGCACCAGCGGAGCGCCGGAGGCGTTGTCGAGTTCGGCGCCGCCGTTGTATTTCAGGGTGATGCCGTTGAGCGCGGCGGCGTGACCCAGGGCAATCTTGCCGTTGGAACTCATGAGCAGAGTCGTGCCGGGCGCGAAGTTGTTGCTGACGGCGAGCACCACTTTGCCGGTGCTGATTTTTGGGGTGGAGCCGGCGGCGTTGGCCACGGTGCCGTTGAGGGTGAGCACGGTGCCGGACGCGGGGCTGATGGTGGGACTGCCCCCGTTCAAGGTGATGGGCTTGCCGGTGGCGAAGGTCGCCGTGGTTTTCAAACTGCAGTTCTGGTTGATGGTGATGTTGGTGCCGGCACCCAGATTGGCGTCGCTGGAAACGGAGAGGTCGCCGGTGCTCGACAGTTTTACAATGCCGGTGAAAGTGTTGCTGCCGGTCAGGGTCAGCGTGCCGGAGTCGGATTTGGTCAGGTCGCCCGAACCGCTGATGACGCCGCTGAAAGTTCCGTTGTTGGTATGGCTGAAGATCAAATCCGCGTTGTTGGTGATGTTGCCTTGGAGGCTCGCGGGGTCGCCGACCAGCGTGCCGGACATGATGAGGGTGCCGCCGGTGTAGGTGTTGGTAGTGGTCAGGGTGACTTGGTTGGTGCCGTTCTTGATCAAGGCGGTGGGGCCGCTGATGCCGCCCACGCCGGCGACGGTGTAGTCGGTCGCGGCGTTGAACGTCACGCCGGACGGCGCCACGACGGCATCAAGGTTCACGGTGTAATCGGCGGCGGTGTCAGCAAACAAAACCGCGAGGCCGTTGGAAAACACGGTTTCCGCCCCGCTGAATTTCCAGTTGGGCGTGGTGCCGATGTTCCACAGCCCGCTGGCGTAAGTTCCGCGCCAGACATACGGCGTGGTGGGCGTGCCGCCCGCACCGACGACGGCGGTGAGGTTGGTCGCACCGACGACGAGGGTGACGTTGGTGTAAACGGTGTCGAAGACGAATGTGCCGCCCTGCCGCGAGGCGTAGGTCATCAGCGTGTAGGTGCCCGCGCCCAGATAGCCGGCAAGGTAGTTCAACGAGATGGCCGTGTTGCCGTTGTTGGTGACGTTGCCGACGATGACGAACTTGTCGTTGCCGTTGGTCGGGTTGCTGCTCAAATCGAACGTCAGGGTCTGGCCGTTCAGGGTGAGGTTGTTGCTGAAGGACAGGGTGCCGCCAATCTGGCTGTTGGTGCCGGCGTAAAGCCCGGCGTTGGTGGCGACGGTGACATTGCCGCTGACTCCGCCGCAGCCGGAAAGGGTGTCGTTCGTGCCGAGCACGAGGCCGCCGGGGGAATAGTTGTAGGTGACGCCGGCGGGGACGATGATGTTCGTCCCGGACATCCTGACGAGGAACAGCGCGTCCCAGACCGGAACGGTCATGGCCGGGGGCAGGCGTTTGCCGTTGTTGATGCCGGGATTTTGCGCGCCGCTGAAGTGGCGATAGACGACGGGCGATGAATATGACCATTTGTCTTTGGTCATGTTGAGCAGGACGATGCCGTTGGTGAACGGACGCACCCAGCGTTCGCCGCCGCCTTTGTAGAGTTTGATGTTGCGGACGCCCGCGCTGCCAATCTGCTCGGAACAGCCGAAGACGAGCTGGGGGTTGTTGGTGGCGGCGACAAAGCTCAAGCGATATGCCGTCCAGTTCGAGTTGACCAGAAAGGTGAGCGCGTTGTCGGTCTTGGGGGTCAACAGGCTCATGGCGCGCGGAACTTTATCAAAGCTCTGCCCACCGTAATCCCAGTGGTCGTTGCCCTGCGCTTCAAACTCGATGGTGTATTCCCGGCCGGGGTCAAAGGCGGAAACTCCCGACACCGCCTCCAGGCCGACTCCGTATTTGAGGGTTCGGGGAATGGTCGTGCCGGAATAATAATCGGTGGTGGAGCCGGGAAGAATGTTCGTCACGGACGCCAGGTTGCTGATCACGGTGGTGTATTCGCCGCCGTTGGTGAGGCAGGCGGCGGTGAAGTTGGTATCCACCGTCCACCGCCAGACGGCCTGGCTCAACAGATTGCTGCCGCCCACATTGTCCAGCACCTGAACCGCCGCGCTCACAGGCTGGCCGAGCCAATGCCAGTCGTTGAGGTCGTTCGTGCCGGCCATGTATTCGTCCCATTTGAAAATGGCGCCCGAGGCTGCCGACGCATCGGTGTTGGTGCCGGGCTCGCCGGGGTCGAAGTTGGGATCGGCAATGCTGGTGAACGGACTCGGCATGCCCGCCAGCAATCCCGCCGCAAAGCCCACGCGGAAGTGCCAATCCAGATTCGACCCATCCGTGTCATACAGATTCTCGTAAGTCGTGGTCGGCGTCTTGACATAGGCATAGCTGAAAACCGGAAGCGTGGTGATGTTGTCCCGGTATTGGCGCAGATGCAGGAACGCCTGGGAAAAGCGGGTAAAGTCATTGGCGTTCGGGAAGCTCTCCATCTGGCAGCCGTTGACGTATTGCCAGCCGCGCTGCTGGCTGACATCGTCGCTGTCCATCTGGATGATTTTGCCCGGCCCCAACAATTTCCGCAGTTCGCGGGCAAACACCTGGCTGCCCAACCCGAAACTCTGCACGCCGTCAATGTAGCCATAATCAGGAACAAGGTCATTGTTGCAGTCCATCGTGTTGCTCGTGAGACTGCCCCATTCCCACCGGGCCACGTCGAACTCCACCCCGTCCGCGCCCGAGTCATCAATCAATTGCTTGATCTGCCGGGCGAACCATTCCGCCCCGGTCAAATTGAGCGGACCACCCCGGGGACATTGCATGCTGAAGTTGACCTGCCACTGGCCGCCCGGATCATTCACCCAAAACATCATGTGCCGCGCGATCACCGCCTGGCCGTTGGTGAAGGCCAGCGGCAAAGAACCCTGCTGGGCGCGATCCACCGTGACCGTGCCGTTCACCGTGTCCACCGCCTTGATTTTAAGATGCTCGGCGCGGGACCAGTCCGGCTGTCCGCTGCCATCAAGTCCGTAAATCATCAGATACGAAGAGTTGTTGTTGGTCGTGTTGTCCACCGCCGCCTGACTCGTCGCCAGACGGGTGTAGTCGTCAACATAGAGCACCGTATCGGTGGCCGAACAGTTCGCCGCCAGCTTCGTCCCGGCTTTCAACAGCCAATGCCCCGGATACGCGGACTGCATGCCGATGGTCACGGTGCCGCCCCAGGCATCCTGCTTCAGCACCAGCTTGTTGCTGTAAGTGGAACGCACCGCATCCCAAGCGCCGTCCGATACGCCGCCGAAGATTTCAATGGAATCATACTTCAACAACTCATTCGCCATGCCATTCGTTCCTGCGGTCGGCCCGTGATACGTCATGGAGATCGGAAATTGGCCCGGCAACACAATCGGCGCGACCGTCGAAGTCACCACCGTCAGGATGCCGTTGGTGGCAAAGCCGGGGGCATTGACCGCCAGACTGCCCGGCAGGCCGATGATCGCCAGACTGAAGCCCGCGCCCTTCGTCACGTTGCTCCAGTTCTGGAACATGTTCGTCACGTTGAACTGATCCCCCGCCGCCACCGTGAGGTCGCTGGTGAAATCAATCAGCACCACGCCGCCCGCCGACAACGTGTTCGTCGCCGCGCCCCGGAGAATGTCGTAGGAATTCGTGCTGAACAGCTTCATGCGGTTGGTGGAACCGGCGGCCAAGGTCAGGTTGCCGCTGAAGTTCATCGTGCCGAGACTGCCGTTGCCGACCGACAGGGTGGCCCCGGCGTTCACCGTCACCGCCTGCACCGATCCCGTCCCGTCCAACTTCGTTCCCGTCGCTGCGGTAATCAGCTTGCTCTTCAGACTGCCGTTGACGATCAGCCCGCCCAGCGTGATGTCCGTCGTGTTGGTGTAGGTGTTCGTGCCGCTGAGCGTCACGGTCACATACGGATGATTCACAATCAAACCGCCCGTGCCGCTGATGACGCCTTTCAACTCAAATTCCCCGGTCGAACTGGTCGACCCCAACTCGGCGGTGCCCAGCAAAACGATGCTGTTGGTCACGGCGTAATAGCCGAGCAGGTTGCCTTTTGCGGAAAGCGAGCTATGCAAGCCCGAAGCGTCGTTCAAATACAGCTTGCCCGTGCCCAACGCGTTCTTGTGCCCCAAAGACAGGGTCGAAGTGTTGGTCACGTTGCCGGAAAACCCGCTGTTGTCCCCGCGCACCACCAACGTGAAATCCCCGCTGCTGCCATGCGTCAGACTGCCGCTGCCGCTGATCGGGCCGTTGATGGTGGCGTTGCCATTGACGGTTGTGCTTTGCCCTGCCGGAATCGCAATGGCGTTAGTGAGGACTCCGTTGGCACCCAAGCTTAAAACAGTGCCGTTATTCAAAGTCACCGTGCCGGTGCCCAGCGGGTTGTCATTCCCATCCGTATCCAGCGTGCCCGCGTTCACCACGACGCCGCCGCTGAAAGTGTTGTTCGTGTTGTTGATTGTCAGCGTGCCCGCGCCGTCCTTGGTGAGCACGCTCGTGCCCGCCCCGGCGAGCACGCCGCCGACCGTCAACGTGCGCGAACTCCCCACCGTCCACGTCTGTGTCGCGCCGAGATTCAGCGGCGCGTTCACCGTGAGATTCGCCCCCGCGCTGGCCAGGTCGACGCCGTTGCTCCGCACCGTGAGCGTGTTCGTGCCCGTGATCGTCCACGACTTGGTGTTGTTGCTCACGACGATTCCCCGCCACGTCAGATCCGCGCCCAGGTCGTTGGTGCGCGCGTTCGCCGTCAGCGAAAACACCGCCCGGTCATTCGTGCCGGGCGCGACGCCGCCCGTCCAACTGCCCGTCAGATTCAGCGCGGTGCCGTTGTCCGCCTTGATGATGTCCGCCGCCTGCGCCGCCAGGCACAGGCCCGCCGCCATCACCGCTGTCGCCATCAATCGTGTTGTCATCTTCAAAATCAAATTGTTGTCATCCGCTTCTTCACGGCGCGTGGCGCGTGCGGAAGAAATTTCTCGGCGCGACCAGCGCGTTTGTGAAACTGATCAGCCCGTTCGTCGGCGCCGCCGTATTCGTCAGCAACGGCTGCCAGTTTGCCGGCGACAGATTCGTCGCCCAGTCCAGCACGCAGTTGAAGCCGGCGAGGTTGGAATAAACCAGCACCCCGCCCGTCCCGCCCACCGGCGTCAACCGGCTCAAATTCGTCCCGCCCAAAATCACGTTCACCGTCACCGTCGCCGTCGCCGTCCCGCCCCGCCCGTCGCTCACGGTGTAGGTGAAACTGTCCGCGCCCGCGAACCCGTTTGTCGCCACGTAAATCAGGTTTGTCCCGTCCGTCGTCGCCGGGCCGTGCGCCGCCGCCCCGACCGCCGTAACCGTCAAAGTCTCGCCCGCTTCGCCCGCTGGCGCAAACTGGCTGCCGATGAGCTTGAACCGGTTCGTCACCCCGCTGATCGCGCCCATCAGGAAGTTGCTCACGACCGGCGAGCCGTTCACGACCAGCGCGGCGTAGTTATTCGACGGCCACCAGTTCAACCCCGCGTCCAGCGCCGGCAGATTCGTCGCGGTGAAATTCCCGCTGCTGCTGGCCGCGCTGAACAGCGGGAAACTGTCGCCCGCCACGGGCGCCGGTCCGACGTTCGTCACCGTCAACGTCCCGCCCCGCGTCAACGCCGTGATGCCCGTCAGCGTGCTGGCGTTCGGCACGTTCGCGCGGCTGATGGCGATGACCGTCGCGCCCGTGAGCGAGAGGGAGCTGCCGAATGCCAGCGGCGAAGTGTCCGCGCCGCCCAAGCCGGGCCGCAGCACGCCGCCCGCCGCCACGCTCACACCGCCGGCGATGACGCCGCTGCCGCCGAGCGTGGCGTTGCTCTTCACGTTCACCGCGCCGCCCGCGAGCGCGCCGTTCACCAGCAGCGTGCCGTTGGAGACCGTCGTGCCGCCGGTGTAACTGTTCGTGCCGGTGAGCGTCAACATGCCGGCGTCCACCTTCGTCAGCGCGCCGGCGCCGCCGACCGGCTGCGCGATCGTGATGTCGCCCGCGCCGCGCTGGAAAGCGCCACGGCCGGCTGCGAAACGTAGCCGCTGCCACCGTTGGTGACGGTGAGGGAAACGAGCCCAAAATTATTGTCCACGCCCGTGAAGGTCGTGCCGCTGCCGGTGCCGCCGCCCGTGCCGCCGGTGGGCAGGTTCGTGAAACCGCTGCCCGCCAAGGTCAACGTCCACGTCGCGATGACGCCCGCGCCGTTGGTCGAGTTGACGGTCACCGTGGCGCCAATGCCGCCGCCGTTCGTGATGGTGAGGACATCGTTCACCTTGTAGCCGCTGCCGCCCGAGGCGAGCGTCAACGACGCCGGGGTCAGCCCGAGCGACAACGTCGCGCCCGCGCCCGAACCGCCGCCGCCGGAAATGGCGACGGTCGTGCCGGCAGCCAGCCCCGTGCCGCTGGTGAACCCGATTGCCTGAACCGCGCCGCCGAGGTCGCCGCCCACGACAGCGGGCGCGGCGTTGCTGTTGGCGAGCTTGCCGCCGTTGAGCGTGAGGCCGCGGTTGGCGACGCTTTGCCCGTTCAAGTCCAGCGTCGCGCCGGACGCGCACAACGCGGGGAACTGGTTGGTCACGGTGTTCGTCAGCGTGAAGCCGCCGCCCAGCGCGGTGCCGTTGCCGATTTTGAGCGCGCCGCCGCTGACCGCGAGACTGCCGGCGAACGTGTTCGCGCCGGAAAGCGTCAGCAGGCCGGTGCCGGTCTTGATAAAGTTGCCCGCGTTGGTGACGATGCCGGCAAATTCGCTGTTGCCGCCGCTGTTCACCGTCAGCGTGCCGCCGTTCAGATCAATGATGGCGGTGGTTTCGCCGACGAGGTTGCTCTTGATGGTCAGCGCCGTGCCGTCGGCGACCTGCAATAAGGCGTTGGTGATGCTCACCGGGCCGGTGCCGATGCCGTTCGTGCCGGCGACGAACGTGCCGGCGAGGATGACCGTCCCGCCGCTGTGGCTGATGCCGCCTTGCGCGCCGTTGACGCCCGCGATGCGCTGAACACCCTCGCCGGTCTTCACGATTTTGATGGCGTTTTGAATGACCCGGTTCTGGCCGGAGTAGGTGAAGTCCGAGCCGGCGGGCGTGTTGATGGTCAGCGTGGGCGCGCCAGTGGCGGTGGTCCACGCGACCGGGCCGCCGGAACACGCGAGGCCGGCGATGGTCTGATTGTGTCCCTGCAAATCCACGGTGATCTGGGCGTTTTGCGCGGAAGCGTTCGTGAAGCTGCCGATGGCGGGCAGGGCGTTGTCCACGCCCAGCAGGATGCGCAGGTTGGGCGAGCCGCTGCCGAGGGTGAAGACGGTGTGGCCCCAGCCGTTCACCGCGTTGAACACGTTTGTCGCAAACACCGAACCCTTGCAGGTGCTCAAAAACGTGAGCGTGCGCGGCGTGCCGTCGTTCGTGATGGGCGCGGCCCAGACGGCGGCGAAGTTCGTGGCGCAACTGACCGTGCTGTTCTGCTTCAAAACGATCCGGTTCGTCACGCCGCCGCCGTTGAGGTTCGCGACGGTGGCCAGGTTGCCGCCGCCGAGCGCGTTGGGATGGCCGAGGTTCAGCGTGCCGCCGCTGTGGGTCGTGCCGCCGGTGAAACTGTTCGCGTTGGTCAACGTGAGCGCGCCCGTGCCGGATTTCGTCAGGCTGGCCGCGCCGGTGATGCTGCCGCCGCCCTGGATGAAGTAGTTGCTGGAAGAATTCACCGTCACGTTGCCGGGGGCGACGGCGACGCCGAGGTTGACGACCGGATTCGTCGCGGTGTTGTCGAACGTCACCGCCGCGCCGTCGGCATACACCAGCGGCGTGGTGCCGTTCGTCGCCACCCAGTCGGGCGTGGTGAAAATATCCCAGACATTCCCCGCGCCGTCGCCGCGCCAGACGACCGCCTGCCCCGACCCGCCCGTGCCGACGACGAGCGTGAGGTTCGTCGCGGTGTTGGAGAGCGTCAGGTTCGGATAGCTGTGGTCGAGCTCGAAGGTGTTGCCGCTCTTCGAGGCGAACGTCATCAGCGTGTAAGTGCCGCGATCCAGCGCGCCGGAAAGGTAATTCAGCGAAACCACCGTGTTGCTCGCGCCGCCGAGCGTCACGCTGCCGGTGACAAAAATTTTGTCGTTGCCGCCGTTAGTCGGGTTGATGGACAGATCGAACGGCAACGTCCCGCCGTTCAGCGTGAGGCTGCCGCCGATGGTCAACGGGTTGCCTGCGCCCGCGCCGCCGGGCACGAGGCTCGCGCCCGCCGCGACCGTCACCAAACCGGCGAGGCTGCCGCTGGCGACGAGCGTGCCGGGACGTCCGCGCCGTCGCCGTAGAGCAAGGCGGACGCGCCGTTCGTGTCCGTCCAGTTCGGCGTGGTGACGAGGTCCCAAAGATTTCCCGCGCCGTCGCCGCGCCAGATGACGGCGCGCCCCGACCCGCCCGCGCCGACGGCGAGCGTGAGATTCGTCGTGCCGACGGCGAGCGTCGCGTTCGGATAGGCGCGGTCGAGCGCAAAAGTATTTCCGCTGCGCGAGGCAAAGGTCGCCAGCGTGTAAGTCCCCTGCCCCAGCGCGCCGGAAAGGTAGTTCAACGAAACCGCCGTGTTCGTCGCGCCGCCCAGCGTCACGCTGCCGGTGACGGCGAGTTTGTCGTTGCCGCCCGCCGCGCTGCTGCTCAAGTCGAACGGGATTGTCCCGCCGGTCGCGGTGAGATTGCTGCGCAGCGTGAGCGTGGCGACGGTGTTGGTGTTGCCGGGCATGATGCCCGCGCCCGCCGCGACCACGACCGCGCCGGTGATGCTGCCGCCGCCGCCGAGCCAGCCGCCGTTGACCGCCACGTTGGTGCTGCCGAGCGTGCCGTTGACGAGCAGCGTGCCGGCGGTGACGGTGGTGGCGTTCGTGAAATCGCTGACGGCGGCGAGGACGAGCGTGCCCGCGCCGGACTTGGTGAGCGCGCCGGAAACGCGCGTGGTGCCGGCGGCGTCCGTGCCGGTGGAAAGAATTCCGCCGAGCGTGAGCGTCTTCGCGGCGATGTTCAGCGTGCGCGCGCCGCCGGCGGTCTGCACGAACCCGGCGGGCACGGCGCTCAAATCCAGATCGTCCGTGCCGGTGAACGTGAAACCGCCCGTCATCTCCACGCCCATCAGCCCGGTCGGCGCGAGCGGCACGCCGCTGACGTTGTCCAGCGAATCGCCGCCGTTGTATTTGAGGACGGCGTTGTTGAGCGCGGCGGCGTGGCCGAGGCCCAGGCCGCCGTTGCTGACGAGGAACACGGCGGAGGCCGGGAAGGAATTGCTGTGGTTCAACACCAGCGTGCCGGCGCCGTTCTTGCCGGGCGTGGTGGAAGTGCCGCCCACGATGCCGTTGAGCGTGAGCGTCGCGCCGGCACTGACATTGAGGCCGGGGCTGACGCCGATGAACGTGACGTTCTTGGCGGTGGCGAACGAGGCCGTGGCCTGCAACGTGGCGTTCTGGTTGATGGTCACGTTCGTGCCCGCGCCGAGGTTCGCGTCGGCGGAGACGACGAGCGTGTTGCCGCTGGCGTTGCTCAAGACCACGCCGCCGGTGAAAGTGTTCGTGGTGGCGATGGTCAGCGTGCCCGCGCCGAGCTTGGTCAGGCCGCCCGGGCCGCCGATGCCGCCCGCGCCGGCGATGAGATAATTGTGCGCCGCGTCGTTGTTCACGGTGACGGACGCCGGCGCGACGTCGGCGGCGACGTTGACGTTGGTGCTGACGGTGCTGTTGTTGAACGTCACGGCGTCGAGGTTGTAGAAGACGGTCGTCGTGCCGCTGGCGTTCGTCCAGCCGGCGGTGGCGTCCGCCCAGTTCGTGCCGCCGCCGCTGGCCGCGCCCTGCCAGACGAGGTTGGTGGCGTTGCCGCTGGGCGCAACGAACGTGGCCGTGACGGTCGTGGACGAACTGCCGAAGCTCACCGTGTAATGCCGCGAGTTGGAAATGAAAACGCCGGCGAGGTTGGCGACGAAATTCGCGCCGAGCTTGCCGCTCGAGAATTTCATGAGGGTGTAAGTCCCCGCCGTCGGCACGCCGGAGAGGAAATTGAAATTCACGGTCAACGCCGTGGCGTTGGTCAGGCCGCCGTTGACATCAATCAAATCATTCACGCCGCCGCCGGTCGTGGTGCTGCCGCCCAGATCGAAAGTCACGCTGCCGCCCGCCGCGAAGGTCAGCGATTTGTTCGTGATGGTCAGCGTGCCGGCGTCGCCGCTGCCGCCGGGGATGAGCCCCGCGCCCGCCGCGACGGTGACGTTGCCGCCGATGACGCCGTCGCCGCCGAACGCGCCGCCGTTGACCGCGACCGCCCCGGTGGCGAGCGAGCCGTTCACGAGCAGCGTGCCGTTGGAGATGGTCGTGTTGCCGGTGTAGGTGTTCGCGCCGGAGAGGACGAGCCTGCCCGCGCCGGTCTTCGTCAGCGCCTTGCTGCTGCCGCCGATGACGCCGCCGACGGTGAGCGTGCCGGCGTTGACGGCGAGGGTGCGGTTCGCGCCCAACGTCACCGCGCCCGTGCCGAGGTTCAGATCGGACGTGCCGGTGAAGGCGAAGTCGCCGTTCCACGCCTGCGGATAATTCGGCGTGGTGAGCGCGCCGCCGGAGGTGTTGTTCAACATGCCGCCGGCGATGGTGAACGTGCCGGACGCGCCGAGCGCGGCGGCGTTGCCGAGGTTCAGCGTGCCGGTGTTCAGCGTGACGCCGGCGGTGAAAGTGTTCGCACCGTTCAGCGTGAGCGCGCCGGCGCCGGCTTTGACGAGGCCGACGGCGCCGCCGCCGCTGACGCCGCCGGGGGCGAGGTTGCGCCCGCGCCGAGGTTCAGGTCGGCCGTGCCGGTGAAAGCGAAGTCGCCGTTCCACGCCTGCGGATAATCCGGCGTGGTGAGCGCGCCGCCGGAGGTGTTGTCGAGCGCGCCGCCGGTGATGGTGAGGGTGCCGGTGGCCGCGCCGAGGGCGGTGGCGGCGCCGAGGTTGAGCGTGCCGGCTTTCAGCAGGACGCCGCCGGTGAAGTCGTTGCCGCCGGTGTTGGCGAGGGTGACCGCGCCGGGGCCGGTCTTGGCGAGGAAGGTTTCGCCGCTGATCTTGCCGCCGCCGGCGAGGGTGAGGTTGTGCGCGGCGTCATTGGTGATGTTGATGGCGACGGGCGTGACGGTGCCGGGGAGGTTGACGGTGAGGGCGGGCGCGGTGTTGTCGAAGGTGACGGCGTTGGAACTGGTGAAGGTGGCGACGCCGGTGGAATTGGTCCAGCCGGTGAGGGCATTGCCCCAATCGGCGCTGCCGGCGGACGCGCCCTGCCAGGTGAGGTTGGTGGCGTTGGCGACGAGAAAGAGGGCGTCCCAGACGGGCACGACGATGTTGGCGGGGACGGGCTGGCCGTCGTTGAGGTCGGGGTTTTGGGTGCCGTTGATGCGGCGGTAGGGCGCGGTGAGGGTGTTCGTCCACGGCTGCTTGGTCATGTTGAGGAGGACGATGCCGTTCTCGTAGCGGCGCACCCAACGTTCGGCGCCGCCTTGGTAGAGGTGGAGGTTGCGGAGGGCGGCGTTGCCGACCTGTTCGGAGACGGCGAAGATGATGGGCGGCGGGTTGGTGGAATCGGAGTTGAGGGTGACGCGGTAGGTTTTCCAAACCGGGCCGAGGGCGATGGCGAGCGGGTTGTTGTTGCCGTTGTTGGCGATGCCGTAGATGGCCAAAGCGCGGGGGACTTTGGGGAAGGTCTGGCCGGCGTAATCCCAGGAGTCGTTGCCGCGCGCGTCGAATTCGAGGGTGTATTCGCGGCCGGGTTGCAGCGCGGGCGCGCCGGCGGCGGCTTGGAGGCGGACGCCAGCCCAGAGGGTCAGTGGGACGGAGGTGCCGGGATAGACGCCGCTGGTCCACGGGAGAGTGTTGGAGGGAATCTGGCTGATGGCGGCGGAGTATTCGCCGTTGGTGATGGCGACGGCGGCGGTGAAGTTGGTTTCGGTCTTCCATTCCCAGACAGTGGCGGCGAGGAGGTTGGCGGGGACGAGGTTGTTGGTGATCTGCGCGGCGGGGCCGGTGGGGGAGCCGAGCCATTTCCAACTGTTGAGGTCGTTGGTGCCGCCGACGTATTCGTCCCATTTGTAGAAGCCTTTGTCTTCTTGCAGATTGGGGTTGTTGTAGTCGGGGTTGGCGGGGTCGAAGGTGATGTCGGTGATGCTGGCGAAGGGATGGGGCATCCCGATGAGCAGCGAGGCGGCGAAGCCGACGCGGAAATGCCAGTCCACGTTCGAGCCGTCGGTGTCGAGGACGTGGCCGAAGAGGGTGGTGGTGGTCTTGCTGAAGGCGTAGGTGAAGGCGGGCACGGGGACGACGTTGTTGACCCATTGGCGGAAATGCAGGAAGGCTTCGGAGAAACGCTCGAAGTGGTTGCCGTTGGGAAAACTTTCCATCTGCGCGCCGTTGACGTATTGCCAGCCGCGCTGGCCGAACTGCGCGTCGTTACCGTCCATCTGGATGATTTTGTTGGGGCCGAGGATTTCGCGGAGGTGTTTCTGGTAGACCTGCCCGCCGAGGCCGAAGCTGCAGACGCCGTCAATGTAACCGTAGTCGGCGACGCGGTCGTTGTCGCAGTCCATGGGGTTGTTCGCGGGATAGCCCCATTGCCAGCGGCCGACGTCGCACTCCACGCCGTCGGCGTCGCCGATGTAGAGTATCTGCGCGACCTGGAGGGCGAACCATTCCGCCGCCGTGAGGTTGAACGGGCCGCCGCGCGGGGATTGCAGGCTGAAGTTGAGCTGCCACTGGCCGCTCCAAAACATCATGTGCCGCGCGACGACGGCCTGGCCGTTGGTGAAGGCAAACGGGCCGGTGCCGAGCTGGGCGCGCCGGACGGTGACGGAACTGGCGTTGGTGTCCACGGTGATGAGGCGGACGTGTTCGGCGCGCGACCAATCGGGACGGCCATTCGCATCGAGCCCATACAGCAGGACGTAGGATTCGGGGGTGTTCGTGATGCTGTCGATCCCGGACTGCGATTTGGCGACGAGAGAAGAATCTTCGAGATACAGCACCGCGTCGTTGGTGGTGGCGGGGAGGCTGTTGGTCAATCTGGTGCCGGCTTTCATCAGGCAATGGCCGGGGTAGATGGAATCCAGCGCGATGCCGGCGGTGCCGCCCCAGGCGAGTTGTTTGAGAATGATTTTCTGCGGATACGTCGCGCGCACGGTGTCGTAGACCGTGGGCCGCACCGCGTGCATCAGGTCAATCGGCGCGTGCTCGGCCAAGACGTTCGTGAACGCGGCCGTGCCGGTGCCGTTGAAATCCTCAAAGGCAAAGCCTGTCATCGTCGGCGGCGGATTGGTGGCGAGCACCAGCGGGCGGGAGACGTTGAAATCCGGCGCGGTGGACACGGTGAACGACTTGATGACCGCCGGCGCGGCGGCGTTGCTCACGACGATGTCGTTCACGCCGAAGCCGACGTAGAGCAGGTTGGTCAGCCCCGGCGTGTTGACGCCGAGTTTCAATTTGGAGATCAGAAATCCCTGCGTGACGTTCGTCGCCTCGCCGCCGATCATCCCCAACGCCGGATAGCAGGTGATGGAAAGACGGATCTCGTCGTTGGTGGAGACCGGCTGCCCCCCGGCGCGGACGGAGCTGCTGTTATCCGACAAAACGCTTTCGTCGTAGACCGCCCACTTGAACGTGCCCGGCCCCGTCCCACCGCCGGCATAGTTGAAGCGGATCACGTCGCCGGTGGCGAGGTTTTGGAAATAGCCCTTGTCCATCGCGGAGGCGAAGCCCAGGCTGAAACCGATTCCGCTGTAGCCCCTGGCGATGAAACTCACGCTCAACGTGAACCCGTTCGTCTGCGTGCCGGCGTCGAACGTGGTGAAAATGTTGGCCGCCGTGTTGTTCGAAGCGACCACTCCGCCGCCGCTGGCGAAGATGAATTTGCCGTTCATGTTCCCGCCGCCGTCGGTCTGGGCGATGCTCCAGTTTCCGCCCGTGTCCAGCGCAGTGCCGGCGAGCAAACTGCCCGCCGTGCCGGAAAAATTGTCACTCAACAGCACCGTCGCTCCCGCCCGCGCCAACAGCGCGAACAGGAAAAAACCGGTCAGGCAAAATTTGCCGAACACTGCGGCGGCGGGTTTAGGCGCTTGGGTAAAACTCATTTGGGTTGAATCGCGAGAACATACACTGCGGCAGGAAAAACCGCATGTCATCTAAACAGGTGACACAAACCGGCGGGTGTCCTGTTTTAAGGCGGTCATGGCACCGGAACTGAAACCGGAAAAACAGCTTCCGCCGCTGCAAAACCGCGATTTCAGAAGGAAACCAGCCGCCGTTGCCGGCAGGAGAACCGGCAACATTCCCCGTAGCCGACCGACCGCGCCAACTCCACCGCCTCGGCGAAGTTCATCCCCACCTCGCCCGGCGCGTGCGCGTCCGAGCCGAACGTGACGGGCACGCCTTTGGCGAACGCGAGCTGGAGAATCTCGCGGCTCGGATAAATCTCGCGGCAATCTTTCCGCAGCCCGGCGGTGTTGATGTCGAGCGCGCAATTGTTCCGCTTCGCCGCCGCCAGGAATTTTTCGTAGAGCGGCGTGCAACTTTGCGTCGGTCGATGCCCGAACTTCTTCGGCAAATCCGCGTGCCCGACGATTTCAAACAAGCCCGACTCCGCCGCGAGCGTCAGCCGCTCGAAGTAGGCCGTCCAAACCTCGAACGGGTCGCGGTTCTTCCACTGCGAAAGTTTGGCGGGATTGTCGATGTCCCACGTCTCGGAAACGTAATGCACCGAGCCGATGAGATAATCCCACGGATGCCGCGCGGCGAGTTCGCGAATCCAATCCTCGTGGCCCGGCAGATAATCCACCTCCAGCGCGAGGCGGATGGCGAGCTGCGGAAATTCCTTCTGCGCGCGGCGGACTTTCTCCACGTATTCGTCGAGCTGGTCGTTGCGCATGCGCCAGTTGTCGAAGTCGTCGCGGCGCATCGGCGAGTGGTCGGAGAAGCCGATCTCCGTGAGGCCGATTTCTACGGCGCGGCGGGCATAATCCACCGGCTCGCCCACCGCCTGGCGGCAGAGCGGCGTGTGCATGTGGTAATCCGGCGGCAACTAATCCGGCGGCAACGACATGCCGTGAGTTTCAAGTGTCAGGTTTCAAGTTTCAAGCGCTGAATCGCGCAAACCAAGATTGACACTGCGCACGCGGCTTTCTAGTTTCTACCGGCAAAGAAAGCAGCTTTGCCCCGAACGCGCGTTCGGGGATTTTTATTGTCGGCGAACAACTTTATGGCAAACACGATTCTCATCGGCGCCCAGTGGGGCGATGAAGGCAAAGGCAAAATCATCGATGTGCTCACCGAGACGGCTGACGTGGTCGTCCGCACCCAGGGCGGCAACAACGCCGGGCACACCGTCTTCCTCGGCCCGAAAAAATACGTCCTCCACCTCATCCCCTCCGGCATCCTCCGCAAAGGCAAGCGCTGCGTGATCGGCAACGGCGTCGTCATCGACCCCATCGGCCTCGTCGCGGAAATCGAGGGCCTCCGCAAGCAAGGCGTGAAATGTGCCGGCCAGATGTTCATCAGCGAGACCGCGCACATCGTGATGCCCTATCACCGCGAACTCGACGCCCAGCGCGAAGTGCTCAAGGGCAAGAACAAGATTGGCACCACCAAGCGCGGCATCGGTCCGTGCTACGGCGACAAGGCCGCGCGCGTCGGCCTGCGGATGATTGATCTCATCAACCCCGTGCGCTTCGAGGAGAAACTTTGTTTTCGCATCAAGGAAAACAACGCCGTGCTCAAGTCGCTCGGCGCGAAACCGCTTTCGTTCAAGCAGGTTCTCAAAGACTACCGCGCCGCCGGCGATTACCTGAAGCCGTTCGTCGCCAACACCGTCGTGATGCTGCACGAAGCGATGCAGCGCGGCGAAGACATGCTGTTCGAAGGCGCACAGGGCACGTTCCTTGACATTGACCACGGCACCTATCCGTTTGTCACGTCTTCCAACACCACGGCGGGCGGCGCGAGCACCGGCTCGGGCGTAGCACCCAACCGCATGGACCGCGTCGTCGGCGTGCTCAAGGCCTACACCACGCGCGTCGGCGAAGGGCCGTTGCCGACCGAGAACGCGGAGATTTCCGACCTGCTGCACGGCATGGGCCGCGAGTTCGGTGCCACGACCGGTCGCGCACGGCGCTGCGGATGGTTTGATTGCGTCGCCACGCGCCACGCCACGATGGTCAACGGCATTGACGACCTCGCCGTGACGAACGTGGACGGCCTCGACACCGTGGAGACGATCAAGGTCTGCATCGGCTACCGCCACGGCAAGAAGCGCTACGATTATTTTCCAAGCGACGCGCAAATTCTCTCCGAGTGCGTGCCGATCTACGCCGAGTTCGAGGGTTGGCAGACGCCGACCGACAAGTGCAAGACCTGGAAGCAACTGCCCGCGAAATGCCGCGCCTACCTGAAGGCCATCGCGGAACTGACCGGCGCGAAGTTGAGCATCGTCTCCGTCGGCCCAGCCCGCGAGCAAACCATGTTTCTGTGAGTGCATCGCCCCATCTTTCGCCCGAAGCCAAGGCCTCGTTGCCGCAGCACG